>CBFGXV010000032.1:0-11701 GCA_965652755.1 uncultured Chryseosolibacter sp.
ATCAGAACGAACTGTTGAAGCGAATAGGCATTGACCAGAAACTAATGTCGCGCATCATCGACCGTGCCAAGAGAAATCCCAAGCGCGTCGTTTTCGCAGAGGCTACCCATCCGAAAATTCTCAAGGCAGCCCAGGTGCTTAAAGATGAAGGGATAGCAAAACCCATATTGTTGGGTAACAAGGAGGAGATACTCGGGATGATCAAGCAGTATGGTCTTGATCTCGAAGATTGTCCGATCATTTATCCGCGAGACCAGAATGAAAAAGTTGAACGTTACGCGCAGGTGTTCTATAAGAAACGTCAGCGAAAGGGAATCACTTATCAGGATTGCCTGCGATTGATGCGCGAGCGCAACTATTATGGATCGATGATGGTGGAATTGGGAGATGCCGATGCGCTTGTGTCGGGTCTTACAAAAGACTATCCCAAAACAATCTCGCCTGCACTTCAGATTATCGGTGTAGCGGAGGGGGTCAGCAGGGTTGCCGGTATGTATATCATCACCAACAAACGCGGTACGTTCTTCTTCTCCGATACGACAGTGAATCTCGATCCGACGGCGGAAGAACTCGCGCAGATCATCGAGCTTACGGCACGTGGAGTGAGATTCTTCGATATCGAGCCGCGGATCGCCGTCTTGTCGTATTCGAATTTCGGATCCTCCAAAGGTGAACTTCCCGAAAAGGCGAGAAAGGCTGTGCAACTTGCTAAACAGAAAAATCCAAACCTTGTTGTCGAAGGAGAGATCCAGGCCAACGTTGCGCTGAACACGGAGATCCAAAAGGAAACATATCCATTCAGCGAATTATCCGAGGAAGGGGCTAACACACTTATTTTTCCCAACCTGGCATCGGGAAACATTGCGTACAAGCTCGTAATGGAGATCGGCGGCGCTGAGGCGATCGGACCGATCCTGCTCGGTATGAAGAAGCCGGTACACATCCTGCAGTTGGGAAGCTCCATTCGCGAGATCGTGAACATGGCAGCGATCGCAGTGGTTGATGCGCAGCTCCACGAACAGAACGATCACTTATGATTGCTTTTCTGAGGGGCAGGCTCGTCAGCAAGGACCCCGCGCATGTGGTCATTGACGTTGGGGGAGTCGGATACCAGGTGAATATTTCGCTGGCCACATACTCTGATATCAAAGACCAGGAAAATATTTTGTTATTCACGCACCTGACCATCCGCGAGGATGCGCATATCCTGTTTGGCTTTAGCAAGGAGACGGAAAAGAAGCTGTTTCAACAGTTGATTTCCGTCAACGGTGTGGGACCCGGCACGGCGATCGTGATGCTTTCTTACATGAACAGCATCGAGCTCAAGAATGCCATTGTTCAGGAGAACGCCGCAGCCCTTCAATCCATAAAAGGCATCGGTGGGAAGACGGCACAAAGAGTCATCATTGAGCTGAAGGACAAATTAAAAAAAGAGAGTTGGGAGGAATCCCAGGGCCCTGTTTCCTTCGGGGCCCACAATACTTTGCGCAAAGAAGCGTTATCTGCATTGCTCACACTCGGTCTTCCGAAAGCGGCAGCCGAGAAAAGTGTCGACGCGGTCCTGAAAAAATCAGGAAATACCATTACTTTAGAAGATTTAGTAAAGCAAGCACTTAAGAACGCCTAAGGCTTGGGGGCCTTCCCTTCATTTTTGACGTAAGCCCGTGTTCATAAGGAAAAATTGTCGATGACCCGCCGTGCGGATTTTAAATTGGCTGGATTGTTTGCCTAAACCTTCCGTCCTATCCAATTTGCACCCTGGCCATCCCGAAAATTGGAAGACTAACTTGGCTCTCGTTACCTCTAAGAATTCCGTTGCTTTCGCGATCAGCCGCCTTTTTGTGTGGCTTGTTATCTTATTTCCGGCACTTGCTTATGGACAGCGTTCGGATACCGCGACCGTTAACCCGCGCGACACCATTCCGCAGCCTTACGAGCCAACCCGCAAGCCAAGCTTTACTCCTACGGACAGATATGGGGATCCGTTCTCCAATACTCCGACAGAGTCGCCTTTGTTTCTCAAGAACCCGAATCCACTGAAACTCGATGTCGAGATTGACACGGCGTTTAATTACACCATCTACGAGAAGATCGGGGATCTGAATTACCGTCCTACGACCAGCATGTCGTTCGAGGAGTTCAAGCAGTACCAGGATCGCCAGATCCTGAGAAATTATTGGAAGACGCGATCGAGAGCAATGGACGGCGAAAGCGCCGTAAGCGGCCGTGGTTTTACACCGAAAATCTTTGTGAGCCCGATCCTCGACCGCATCTTCGGCGGAAGCTATGTGGAACTTGTGCCGCGTGGTTTTGTGACCCTTGATTTCGGGGGATCTTTCCAGAAGATCAGCAACCCTTCCATTCCCATTCGTCAGCAGCGCAACGGTGGTTTCGAATTCGATCAACAGATCAACATGAGTGTTGTCGGAAAAGTGGGGGAAAAGCTCGCCGTGACTGCGAACTTCGACAACAATAATTCATTCGACTTCCAGAATAACATGAAGGTGGAATACACCGGTTACAAGGAAGACATCCTCCAAAAACTTGAGATCGGAAATGTGAGCCTGCCCTTGAACAATACACTCATCCAGGGAGCGCAAAACCTTTTCGGTGTAAAGGCCCAGATGCAGTTTGGCAAGTTGAATGTAACAACGATCGCTTCTACGCAGCGCGGAAAAGTAGCGTCGATAGAGATCCCTGGAGGCAACAACGGACAGGGCCGGCCGTTCGAGATCATTGCATCCAACTATGATGAGAACAGACATTTTTTCCTCGGACATTATTTCAGGGATAATTACAGAAGGTGGATACAAAACCTTCCGCAAATAACTTCCGGTGTGAATATCACCCGCGTCGAGGTGTATATCCTCAACAGGAATAACGATACGCAGACGTTGCGAAACGTCGTGGGTTTGATGGACCTCGGGGAAGGGCGAAGGATCTATAACAGTTCCGTTCAGTCGGCGGGAGCAAACAGGCCGACAAGCAATGACGCCAACAATCTTTTCCAGGTTGTTACCAACGGCAGCCGGAATTCCGATGCGATCAACACAACGCTTGAGAACTATTTTGCAGGAGAAAACAACAACGGAACCGATTTTGAAAAGATCACGGCTGCGCGAAAGCTCAGTCCAACTGAATACACTTTCCATCCGCAGCTCGGTTATATCACGCTTACGCGGAAACTTCAAAATGACGAGGCACTGGCCGTTGCCTATGAGTACACTGCCGGAACCGGTAGATATCGCGTTGGCGAACTGATGGATGATTACGACGGACTGCAGGATGAAGACGTCATCTTCCTGAAACTGTTAAGGCCGAGAAAGGTAAGTATACGCGATCAGAACGACCGCATCATCCCCACATGGGATCTGATGATGAAGAATATTTATTCACTGAACGTTAATCAATTGGCGCGCGAAGGATTTCAGCTGCGGGTGATATACCGCGACGATCGTACAGGTATTGACAATCCTCAATTACAGGAGGGAAGCAACACCCTGCGCGAGCGGCAGCTCATCGAGATCTTCGGGCTCGACAAACTGAACCCTGTCAATGATCCGCAGCGCGATGGCAACTTCGACTTCGTCGATGGAATTACCATCAACACGCAAAACGGCCTGATCATATTCCCATACCTCGAGCCCTTCAGCGCGGCCTTGCTCGAGGCATTCAGAAATCAACCGAATGAAGACGTCCTGATCCAGAAATATTCCTACGACACGCTGTATCGCACCACCAAAGCCGATGCTGAGTTGTTCGCTACTAAAAATAAATTCTTCATCGTCGGACAGTACAATGCGGGATCCGCCAAAGAGATCCTCATTCCCGGGTTTGGTATTTCACAAGGATCAGTCAAGATCTTTGCGGGAGGAATGCCTCTGCAGGAAGGAACCGATTACACCGTCGACTATACCTTCGGGAAAGTTATCATCAACAATGAAAGCATTCTCAGCTCGGGGAAGAATATCAGTGTTCAGTATGAGCAATCGGATCCGTTCGCATTCCAAACGCGAAGTCTCGTCGGAACACGGTTCGATTACCAGGTGAATGAGGACGTAAACTTCGGCTCCACATTTCTGTATTACAACGAGAGACCATTGGTGAGCCGCAACCAGATCGGAACGGAACCCGCGCGGAACATGCAGTACGGTCTCGATTTCAACATGCGGAAAGACAGCCGTTTCCTCACCAAGCTTGTAGACGCCATTCCAATACTTCAAACGAAAGAGCCGTCGTCGATCAACTTCACCGGTGAGTTTGCGCAGCTTCTTCCCGGAACGTCGAACATCATCGATGGGGAGGGAACTGCCTACGTTGACGATTTTGAGAACACCGCCACACCATATTCGCTGATGTCGCCGCAGAGCTGGAAACTCGCAGCGACACCCGTCGGTGATCCCCGGTTTGATCCCAGCGGCGGAAAACCTTTCGACATCAGCGCAGGTTCCAAACGCGCCAAGCTCGCCTGGTACTCGATCGACAACCAGTTCTACCGTGAGAGCGGAAGGTATAAACCTGAGAACATTACGGAGAATGATCTTAAATACCATTACGCACGGCCCATAGATCCGGATGAGATCTATCATAACTTTCAGCCCCCACAAGGATACTTCTGGCAAACGGTTTTCGACCTGGCATACTATCCCCGGGAGCGAGGCCAATACAATTATAATACAAACCTCACAAGCGCGGGTCTTTTGGCCGACGATCCGAAATCGAACTGGGCAGGCGTTACGACGGCCATCAGAACAGAGGTGGATTTTGACAAGGCCAATATCGAATACGTTGAGTTCTGGATGATGGATCCGTTCCTGCCCGGAGAATTTGGAAAAGTCCTTGTCGATGGACGCACCGGAGTTAATAACACCACCGGTGGAAAGTTCATATTTCAGCTGGGAAGCATTTCCGAAGACGTAGCGCGGGATTCGAAACACGCATTTGAAAACGGATTGCCCGCTGCAGGTAATCTCGACGAAGCGGCGTCATCAAACGTCTGGGGCTATGTCGCCAGCCAGCAATACCTGACGAATGCATTTGACATAGAACCATCTTCGCGCGCAAACCAGGACGTGGGGCTTGACGGCGTTCCATCGTCGAAGGAAGCCTCGGCGTTCGAACAGTCGTTTCTCAGCTTCTTGAATCCAGACGCACGCGAAGTAGTCATCACGGACCCATCCGCAGATGATTATCAACATTATTTTGATCCGGAATTCGACGCCAGGGGCGCGCAGATCCTGGAGCGTTATAAGAACTACAACGGTCTTGATGGCAACTCCCCCATCACTACCACCGCAGACGATATTGCGCGATCTGCTACGCAGGTACCTGACAATGAAGACCTGAACGCCGACAATACACTGAGCGAGCTTGAAGAGTACTATGAGTATGACATCGATCTTGAACCCCAGCTGGATATTGGAAGTGAGTACATCGTCGACAAAGTACAAGCCAAAGACCATCAGGGAGTGAACTGGTATTTGTTCAGGATCCCCGTGCGCGACTTTGAAAATAAAGTTGGCAACATCAGCGGGTTCAAGTCGATCCGTTACATGAGAATGATCCTTACGGGATTTGAACAACCTGTGGTTCTCCGCTTTTCGAATTTCCGGATGATCGGCAGCCGCTGGAGAAGATACCAGGCAGATCTTCGGGGCGGTGGATTTCAGAGTGATCAGGAACCTAACTTCAATGACTTTACCGTATCGGTGGTCAATCTCGAGGAGAATGGCGTATGGGAAGAGCCAACGGAAGGCTCACCTCCCACGTCCCCCTACCGCATTCCTCCCGGAGTCGAGAGAGACAGGGACGTTACTTCCGCTGTGTCCCGACAGCTCAACGAACAATCCGTGCAGGTGTGCGTCGAAGATCTGAAAGATGGTGATGCGCGCGCGATCTTTAAGAACGTGGGTGTGGACCTTTTTAACTATGGAAGGATCAAAATGTATCTCCATGCGAACAGCGAGTCGGAAGATGACGCAGTTCATGCCTTTCTTCGGCTCGGAACTGACTTCGATCAAAATTATTACGAAATCGAGATCCCGCTAAAGATATCTGATGCATCGATTAAGGAGCCGAGCGACCGCGAGGTGTGGCCAGAGGAGAATGAGATCGACCTGGACCTGAACGAACTGTATGCACTGAAAGCTGCGCGCGACCGCGAGCGGTACCCGGCAGGAGAAGCCTATCCGCGCGAAGGAGGGAAACAGGTTGGAAGACATTTGATCCGCATTGTGGGACGACCTGACCTGAGCAGCGTACAGCTGATGATGATCGGTGTGAGGAACCCCAAGACATCCGATCGCAGATCGCATTCATTATGTGTTTGGGCGAACGAATTGCGCGTTACGGATTTTGACCGGACAGCGGGATGGGCGGTGAGCACCACCCTTAGCGCCAAGCTCGCGGATTTTGCAACAGTAACCGGTGCGTTGCGCCACACTGCTTTTGGTTTTGGCAGTGTAAGCTCGAAAATCGGCGAACGCGCGCGCGACGAAACAACTGCATATGATGTTTCCGCCAATGTCAACGTTGACAAACTTCTTCCGGGGAATACCGGAATAAAGGTCCCTATGTTCGTCAGTTACGAAAACACGACCATCAATCCGAATTATGATCCGGCTAACCCGGACATGAAAGTGGATGCCGCGCTGCGCTCCTTCTCCGACGCAGAGGAACGTGAGAACTTCAGAGATCTGATCCAGGATCGAACCACACGTCGAAGCCTTAACTTTGTCAACGTGCGGAAAACCAAAGTCAAACAGGACGCAACGCCGCACATATACGATATTGAAAACCTGTCGTTCAGTTATTCTTACAGTGAGGCAACACAGACGAATTTTTTCACGAAGGAATCTCTCCTTCGTCAATATCGCGGTTCTGTTGCATACAATTTTTCACCAAAGTCCACGGGAATTGAACCTTTCAAAGACGTCAAAGCTTTCAGCTCGCCTTACCTGAAATTCCTGAAGGATTTCAATCTAAGCCTGCTGCCCTCGAACATTTCAGTTCGCGGAGATCTCGACAGATCATTCGGCAAAAAGATCTATCGCAACTCAGCGGGTTCTTATGGGACATTCAGCTATTCGCCGGCCAACTATCTGAAATATTTTACATTCAACAGGCAGTACAATCTGCGGTGGAATATTTCACGCGGTCTTTCTGTAGAGTATACGGCGCGCGCCAACGCCGTTGTAGACGAACCGGAAGGCGATATTGATACGCAGGTGAAACGCGACAGCGTGATGAACAACCTGAAGAGCCTTGGCCGGATGAAAGACTTCGACCAGACGTTCACCGTGAATTACACGATTCCACTCGACAAGTTCCCAATAACGGACTGGCTAAACGCAGATTACCGGTACCAGGCGGGCTACAACTGGCGCGCCGGTCCGGTTAACATCCCGGACGCGATCGCATTGGAAAGGAACCTTCAGGATCTCCCGGATAGTCTCGATTTCAAGCACACCATCCAGAACTCGCGTGAAAATAATTTTACAGGAAAGGTCGACTTCGTAAAACTTTACAACAAAGTAAAGTTCCTGAAAGAGCTGAACACGCCGGCGCGACCCCCGGCCCGACAGCCCGCCGCCCGACCCGGCACAACCACGCGCCCTGCAACGCCAGCACCGGACACGGTGAAGTCAGCGCCCGGCCTCCTGAAAGGAATTGCCCGGCTTCTGATGTCTGTCCGCTCTATCAACGCGACCTACGCCCTGACCGAAGGGACTATCCTGCCCGGCTTTAACGAGACGCCAAAGTTTTTTGGCATGGACAAGGATTGGCAGGCTCCGGGCTGGGGATTCATCACGGGGAAACAGGATCCGAACATCCGGTTTGAGGCTGCGCGCAAAAACTGGCTGACAAAATCTTCGGCGCTTACGCTCCCATTCACCCAGACGCGAAACGAAATGCTGAATTTACGGGCGAACGTCGAACCATCTTCTGAATTCAAGATCCAGCTCGATGTAAAAAAGGAAGGCACGAGCATGTACCAGGAGATCTTCAGGTACGATTCGTTGGGAGAAACTTTCAATACTTTAAACCCCAGTCGCGGCGGAAGCTACAAGATCTCATTCCTCAGCATCAAAACGGCCTTTGACCCCACCAACTCTGAAACAGAATCTGAAGTTTTTCAGACGTTCGAAGAAAATCTCGCGGTCATCAAAAGTCGGTTTCAGGCGTTCAATGGTGCAGAGTTTGACAGCACTTCACAGGATGTCGTAATTCCCGCGTTCCTGGCGGCGTATAGCGGCGCCGATGCCCGTGCGATCAGTCTGTCGCCTTTCCCGAAAACGCCTCTGCCAAACTGGAGAGTCGACTATACGGGACTTGGCAAGATCGGTATCTTCAAGGACCTCTTCCAGTCCGTGACGATCTCGCATGCTTATCAATCATCCTATTCCGTCCTCAATTATTCCAACTCCCTTGAAGCCGACGACCCTACACTCGTCAGCATCAACAGGCCGATCGAAGATTATAACAGATCATACTTCGGTCGTCAAAACGCAAACGGAGAATATGTTCCGCTCTATGTGATCAGTCAGGTGTTGATCTCAGAACAGTTCGCACCGCTGATCGGCATTAATGTGAGGACCAAGAGCAGATTCACCGCGCGCGCGGAATATAAAACCAAACGCGACCTTGCCCTTAATATCTCCAATGCACAAGTCACCGAGCTCAACAGCAAGGACATTTCTTGTGAGATTGGCTTTACGAAAAACAACATGAAGCTCCCCTTCAAATCACAGGGACGTACAATTGTGTTGAAGAATGATGTTACATTTCGCATGAATATCTCTATCAGCGATAATCAAACGATCCAGCGCAAGGTCGATGATCTCAGCACGATAACGAATGGAAACATTAATTTCCAGCTGAGGCCTAACATCAGCTACGTCGTAAACCAAAAGCTGACTGTGCAGGGGTATTTCGAGCGCACGGTCAACGAACCCCTCGTGACAAACTCGTATCCCAGATCCACCACCCGTTTCGGCGTCCAGGTGCGATTCAGCCTGGCCCAGTAACCCGGCATGCCTCGAACCCGGCCACACGAACATCCTTCCTGGAAGACTCTTATAATTTTAGATGCTTCCGTGCGATGACCGCGGTCGGTAACGTGGACTAATTGAGATTTTCCTTATTTTTGGGCAAAATTTAGAAATCCATGAACATTCCCGAGGGACTTAAGTACACGAAAGATCATGAATGGGTAAAAATTGATGGAAACACCGCCATCGTGGGAATTACCGACTTTGCCCAAAGTGAGCTGGGCGATATTGTTTACATCGACATCAATACCGTAGGCCAGGAAGTCGCAGAGCACGAGATCTTTGGTACTGTGGAAGCGGTCAAGACCGTGTCCGATCTTTACATGCCCCTTGCAGGCAAAGTAGCGGAGGTCAACGCCCTGCTCGACGGAAGTCCTGAAAAGGTCAATGAAGATCCCTACGGCGAAGGATGGATGATCAAGATCGAAGTTAGCGGCTCGGCTTCTTCACTTCTCAGCGCTGCGCAGTACAAAGAACTGATCGGAAAGTAACCAGAGCGCCAGATCAAAAACCAAAATCGGGAAATAGTTGTTTTAACCAGACTACCGATACCGCTTCAATTATGATCGAACTACCCGTTGTATCACGAGAGGAATCGCGCAAGCGCAAACCCGATTGGCTTCGTGTAAAACTTCCTGTTGGCCCCGACTATGCACGCGTCAGAAAGCTGGTAGACAACTACAAATTACATACAATCTGCGAAAGCGGTAATTGTCCAAACATGGGTGAATGCTGGGGCGCGGGTACAGCCACATTCATGATACTGGGTAACATCTGCACAAGGAGTTGCAACTTCTGCGCAGTGGCAACCGGTCGTCCGACAGAGTACGATGTTGATGAGCCCCGTCGCGTAGCTGAAGCCATTCACCTCATGCAGGTGAAGCACGCGGTGATCACATCCGTCAACCGCGACGAACTCAAGGATCGCGGCGCCGAGATCTGGTATCAAACGGTTGTTGAGATCAAGAAAGCAAGTCCTGACACCACTATCGAAACACTTATTCCCGATACAAAGGGGAACTGGGACGCATTGCACCGGATGATTGAAGGCGGTCAGGAAGTTGTTTCCCACAATATGGAAACGGTCAGCCGGCTTTATCGCACCGTAAGACCTCAGGCAAAATACGAAAGGAGTCTGGAACAGATCAGACGTATACGTGAAGCGGGCATGCGGACCAAGTCCGGGATCATGCTCGGCCTCGGTGAGACAAGGGATGAAGTGTTAGCCGCTATGGACGACCTTGTACAAAATGGCCTATTAATCCTCACATTAGGCCAATATCTTCAGCCAACCAAACACCATCACGAGGTAATAGAATTCATTCATCCCGACACCTTTGCGTTTTATCGTGAAGAAGGCCTGAAGCGCGGATTAAAATACGTGGAATCGGGACCCCTCGTGCGTTCGTCATATCATGCCGAGCGCCATGTGAACGTGCCTGTCATTTAAACGCCCGTATCGACCTGCTATCAAAGAAACAATTTAGCCATACGCCGCCGGCCTATCGGTTTTTTGCGGCTCATATCAGCTGACACCGTCGGTTCTGTGCATTGCTGTACGGCAGCTTCACCAACCTTTTCTCGCCTCACGGGCACAATAATTTATTCAAAAGCCGTGCGAACGCAGGCACCTGCAATAGCCGGTAGTCGCAACGCGCGTAAAAATTTTGTAGAACTTAAACTGAAAAAAAATGAAAAAGGTAATATTGATTTTCCTGGCAGCGATTGCATTCGGCTGCGGTGATGGAAGTAACAGGGCAAGCGAGTCCGGTTCCGAAATACAAACGGAGGACAATTATTCAGATGATGCTTTGGAAAGTGATACAACCCAGATGGAAATTGATACCACTTCCTCTCCCGGAATGGACCGTGAAGGCGCAGTAGACACTACATCAACCAATCCGAATAATCCTTAATTGACAAACGCCCACTAACGTGTGGGCTATCCTAAAGAATGTTGCTATGAAAAAGTTATTATTTATCTGTCTTACAGCGCTGGCGTTCTCCTGCGACGCACCTAACAAGTCAAGCGAGCGGGGAGCTGGAAGTGAGTTGGAAGAAACGGCTCCTGCAGATCCTGCGGAAGACAATACTTCCATCCACTCTGACACGACGACGTCCGGAGGCACCAACAGACAGAATCAGTACGATACTCTAAAGTAGGAAAGCAGGTAAGTGCAAAGAAAACCGGTGGTGTGAAGATCTGTGTCTCCGCATCACCGGTTTTTATTTTATTTTCTATCAGGAGCGATGCGGTCTTCCCTGTTGGCAATTTCCCACGCTGTATAAAAAACGCATTTGGTCCGCGCAGTGAGGAGATCGAATTCGATCTTGTCCACCTCATCGCTCGGCTGGTGGTAATCCTCATGAATGCCATCGAAATAGAATATGATGGGAATATTTTTCTGCGCAAAGTTCCAATGATCGGAGCGGTAGTACAACCGCGCGGGATGATTCTCATCGTTATAGGTGTAGTCGAACACAAGATTTGTAAAACGTTTGTTCACGGATTCGCTCAGCTTATGCAGGTCTGAGGATAGTTTGTCCGCGCCGATAACATAAACATATGGAGGACTATCACTGTGCTGCTCGTCCCTTCTTCCAATCATGTCGATGTTGAGATTAACAACGGTGCTCGCCAGCGGAAAGAT
>CBFGXV010000033.1:0-11084 GCA_965652755.1 uncultured Chryseosolibacter sp.
AGCTAAGAGGTGTATCTGGATCTCCCTCCTTCTCTTCATCTCACTTCCCCTGCTGTATGTTTACAGCGTTCGCATCAATCTGTTTGGACTGTTCGGGGGAATGCCACGCTATGCCGCGGTGGAAAACCCTGAAAACGACCTGTCGTCGGACCTGATATCTTCCGATGGTGTATCACTGGGCCGGTACATCCGGTACCACCGGAGTCAGGTTCACTATCACGAGCTTTCCGCAGACCTTGTAAATACACTTCTCTTGTCCGAAGACCACCGGTTCTACGGCCACGCAGGAATGGATTTCCTTGCGTTTCCACGCGTTTTTTATGGACTCATAACCTTTACCAACCAGGGAGGTGGAAGCACCATTACGCAGCAACTGGCGAAAAATCTTTTTACCCTCAACCCGGAACTTGAAGGCCCGATGGCAAAGCTCGGACCGGGAACGAGCCGCGTAATCCAGAAAACAAAAGAGTGGATCATCTCTGTCCAACTTGAAACGAATTTTACGAAGGAAGAGATCATTACAATGTATTTGAACACGAGTCACTTCGGAAGCAATGCGTATGGCATCAAGGTTGCATCGGAAACGTACTTCAACAAACAACCGGCGAAACTCAATCTTCAAGAGTCCGCAGTACTGGTAGGCCTTCTCCAGAATCCGTCGTTGTTCAACCCGAGATATCGCCCCGAGAGCTCCTTACGGAAGCGGAATCAGGTACTCGCCAAGTTGCTAAAACACGATTACATAAGATCACAGCATGACTTTGATTCAATCAGGTCGATACCGCTTACCTTGAATTATAAAGTTCAAAATCACAATGAAGGAATCGCTCCGTATTTCCGCACTGTACTGACACCGTGGTTGCTTAAATGGTCGCGTGACAATGGATATGACCTGTACGAATCCGGCCTGAAGATCTACACAACCATCGACAGCAGGATACAGGCAGCCGCCGAGAGATCGATGGCCCAGCACATGGCTGTCTTGCAGAGAGAATTTGAAGCGCAGTGGAAGGCACGCGGCAGTGAACCCTGGGTGGACGATGGAGGATATGAGCTCCCGGATTTTATTTCGAACAAAATATCAACAACACCCCTCTACAGGAAACTTCAACAGCGCTACAAAGCATTTCCTGATTCTATTGAGATCGCGTTAAACCTGCGGAAACGCATGACGATTTTCAGCTGGCATGGCGACCGGGACACGCTCTTCAGTTCAATGGATTCAATGAGGTATTACAATCGCTTCCTGCAGGCGGGTATGATGGCCATGGATCCTCAGACCGGAGAAGTCAGGGCATGGGTCGGCGGGATCCGCCATAAATATTTCAAGTTTGATCATGTGAGGCAAGGAACAAGACAACCGGGTTCAACCTTCAAACCATTTGTCTATGGCAAGGCAATAGAAGCGGGATATTCCCCGTGCCAGATCCTGTATGACGTTTCTCCGGTCATCAAACTTCCTGACGGCACGGTGTGGGAACCACGCAACTCAGAGGGAGACAAAGGACTTGGGGAAGCCATGACACTGCGACGCGGTCTTGCGTTATCGAAGAATACGTTGAGCGCGCAGGTGATCGAACTGGTAAAACCCGAGAGCGTCGTTGAATTTGCCCATCGGCTTGGAATCACAACGCCACTCAACCCTGTGCCCTCATTATGCCTCGGCACAAGCGATGTCAGATTGTACGATATGGTGGCAGCCTATTCAAGCTTCGTCAACCAGGGGATCTTCACCGAACCTTTTTATATTACACGCATCGAAGACAAAAACGGAAATGTCATCGAAAGTTTTATTCCGCAGACTCGCCAGGTAATGGATGAGAAAACGGCATACAAGATGGTGCATATGTTGCGGGGCGGCGTCGAAGAGCCAGGCGGCACCTCATCCGGAATCGATCCGTTCCTCAAAACAGACAACGAAGTCGGCGGAAAAACCGGAACTACTGACAATGCATCCGACGGATGGTATATGGGCATCACAAACAACCTGGTGACAGGAGTATGGGTTGGCGGCGACGAGCCCAGAATTCATTTTCCTTCATGGGTATTCGGCGCAGGAGGAAGAACCGCCCGGCCGGTGTGGGAAAAGTTCATGATGAAGGTTTATAAGGATCCGTCAATCCCCTACGGAAAGGGTAATTTCAAAAGACCGTCGGAAGCGCTCGACATGAACCTGGACTGCTCCGGATTCAAGGACATTACCGATTTTCAATAAGACGAACTTGAAAGATGTGCGAGGTGGTCATGTGGTCATGTGTTGAGGTGTTGAGGTGTTGGGGTGTTGAGGCTGTTCGGGTCGGGAAATGATCGGGGATGAGGGTCCTTTGAAGGTTATTCACCGTCCTCCCCTGAGTTCTTCCGGGTTGTTGAATATTCCTGTAACGCTCAACGTTGTGTTTATAACTACAGTGATCATGATAAAGCACATATTTATCCCCGCATTTCTCGCCTGCATTGTATCGTCTGCAGCAGCCCAACAATCCTCGATTAAGCTCGGAGCTAATTACAATGCGGATTTTACCGACCATGTTAAGTCGGCAAGGATCAGTTACCCAAGCTTCGAAATCGCCTGGGAGAAACCGTTATGGAAAAAATGGTCTGGCAGCATTGGTTTCAACCATGCGGTGCGCAACGTTCAGACACTGCAGGAGGATGGATCACCCGGCTACCCGCGTTTTCGTGACATCGACTATATTGTGATACCAGAAGCAAGGTATTATATATTCTCCGACCAGACAGGGCCGTATGCGCAATTCGGGATGCCCGTTATCATCTTTACCCAACAACGCTTTGACGAAACCGGAACGTATGTAACAGCGCAGCGGGAATTTGTCGCGATCAACGCCTTCGCCGGCGTCGGGATCAAACACTCATTGACTGAAGGTTTTGGTGTGGAAATGAACATAAGCATCACTCCATCTTTTAATCTTCTGGATCTGGACTATGGAACTGGTGGCTTCATTAAGAGTGGACTAAAGGTGTATTATACACTGAAGAAAAAAGCTGAGGTTAATCATTCCCAGAACAATTGACACATCGACCATTGACGGAAAGAAGCCGCACCAAGCACTGGCATGTTTGCGGAGGGAGTTTGCAGAATCATAATTAGAAGGAGTCTAGATTCAGAAGCTCCACTTCAATCTCAGGTAATTAAAATATCCCAGGTCTGCGTAGATCGCGTCAGCGGATCCAAAAAATAGTTGTCCCATAAAAAGCAGGTAAACATTATCCGAAATCGACAGCTCTGCGTTTGGGCCGAGAAAAACAGATCGGTCCCCGGGATAATAAATACTATACAACCCGACCTTTAACAGCGGTGTGATCTGAAAGGAGCCTTCATTGAACCACGACCATTTGGTGAACGTGAGGCTTCGCGGTGACCGGGACCCACCAACGTTTAACCCTATCCCTCCCAGACTCGCCTGCTGAGCATCGCTGTTGTAGATGATCTCGCTGTGCACGAACAGAGAATTCTCGAATGTATAATCGCCGGACACAGCAGCAACCAGCGCACCTGTTCCGGATAAGACATCATCCACAGGTTCGAGCCAGGTTATCTCGCCCTTGAATCCCGCGCCGCCAATCGCGCCAGACCAACCGCCACCGACGGCATAATCAAGACCGACCTTACCTGCCAGCACCTGGAAATCATATTCAGACTTGTTCCACCGGTACATGGCTGCAATCCTGTGTTCGCTCTTGTCAGTGGTGAAGGCAGCTGCAAACTCGATGGAAGATGTCGCGCTCGTGTAATAGCGGACCAGCGCTGCGTCGGATCCCGGACGTTCCTCGTAATCGAAATCAAAGAACGAATACGCATTGAATACGTCGTTCGGGTTCCACACAAAGTTCTGGCCCCAGTTGATACGCTGCCGTCCAACCTTTACCTGCCAGTTGCCTTTCGACCAATCTACGTTGAAACGATCCATGATGGTATGAACAAAGTACGAATTGCCCTGCGAAAGAACAGCAGACAGATCGGCCACATATCCGTCGTCATTGTTGACAAGATCGGAATATTGAGGAAAGGTTCTGACTGTCTCTCCGTAGAAGAGGCGCGTTCTCAGTTCTGCAGTGAAGGTGAGGTTGGAGACGGGGTACCATTTGAAGTTGAGTCGATTGTGAAAGACATTGTCTGTAACCCAGTTCTCATCCACTTTCTGGAACTGGACAGTCTGGAGAAATTTCAGATAGCCGTTCATCGCAATACGTTGTGGTTTCTCTTCCTCTTTTTGCTCCTGCCCCCATGAAATCGTGAAAGCGAACAGCAAGAGCAGTGCGATAAAAACCGGCATGGGCTTCATTTGAAACATATGCTAGGATAAGACCACTTTCCCGTCGTCAAGTCGGATGACACGTCGCGCCCTGTCAATGACGCGCTGATCGTGTGTTGAAAATATAAACGTTATCTGCTCTTCCTCATTTAGCTTAAGCATGATATCCAGCAATTCGGTGGTTGAACGTGAGTCGAGGTTTGCAGTTGGCTCATCCGCAAGCACGAACTGCGGTTTGGCCGCGAGCGCACGCGCAACAGCCACCCGCTGCTGTTGGCCGCCTGATAATTTTCGCGGATACGAGTCGAGCTTATCGCCGAGCCCAACTTCAGTCAGCAGGGCTGTGGACCGGTCGCGATATTCCTTCTTAGGCCGGTTTTGCAGTTGCATGATGAACTCGGTGTTTTCACGCGCTGTGAGAACGGGTAGCAGACTGTAATCCTGGAAAACGAAACCGATGTTGTTCAACCGGAAAGTAATGAGCTCCTTGGAATTAAGTGTCGACAAATCCGTGCCGTGAATGATCACGCTACCGGTTGTTGGTGTATCGAGTCCCCCGATCATGTTGAGCAAGGTTGTCTTGCCGCAACCCGAAGGACCGACGATGGCGGTGAACTCACCTTTCCGGAATTCGAGATTTACGTCGCTGAGGGCGTAGACGGGTATTGTGTCTGGATTGTAGACCTTGCTTACGCTTGTTACCTGGATGATGCTCATGGCCCGGGTTTTATTGTGAGTTGTGAGTTGTGAGTCGTCAGTCTGTCAATACATCGTGAGTCGCGAGTCGTCAATTTTCCAATTTGAACTTTGAACTTTGAACTTATCATCAACCATGTATGGCTTCCACCGGTCGCATCCGCAATGCTTTCATCGCCGGATACAACGCCGAGATCAGCGCTGCGACGATCACCATCAGCGCCAGGTTTGCATAGAACTTCGGCTCAAGCGATGGATAAATGATGCTGTTTATTCCAAACGACTCCAACCCCTGCGCGAACATGGAAAGGTCAATGCCCGATGTCCCGGTAGTGTAAACTAGCCACACGCTCACGAACATTCCCACGGCTGCGCCGGTCAGTGAAAGAAAAACGGTTTCAAGAATGATCATCCAGAAGATCCGGTTCTTGCTCATGCCGACTGCCATCAGCACTCCTATTTCCTTGACGCGTTCGAAGATCGCCATCAACATCGTGTTCAGGATCCCAAATGCCAACGCAAGCAAAATGATCATCAGGATAAGATAATTTATCTGCCATGACGCATCGTTGATGTAAGCAAGCTCGGGCTGGATCTCACGCCAGCTTTGTATCTCGGCCTCATCCGCAGAAAATTCCTGGCGCAGTTCCTCCTGAACCGCAGGCACCGCCTCGATGTCGTGCAGCCGCATCGCTATCTCGTTGACATAACCCTCCATCGACAATATGCGCCCGACATCTTCCTTCTGAATGAACGCATTGGCCTCGTCAAACATCGAGTGCGTCGTCCTGAATATACCGCTGACCCGAAACGCTGCGCCTACGATGTCACCATGTATATCCTGAAGCGTAATGACAACCTTTCCATTGAGGCCCACCTTCAGCTTCTTTGCTGTCCGCGTACTGATCAGGATCTGATTTCTCTTCGCTGTCTGAAAATAATCGCCCTCAACAATCGACCGGTATATGGTACTGATTGCTTTCTCTCTGGAGGGGATGATACCGTTCAGCTGAACGCCCGCGTTTGCTGTGGACGAAGCCGCCATGCCCGTTGCCACCAACCTGGGGGCTACTGCTTTTACAGCGGGATCGGATCCGGCGGCCCGCATCATCGCATCGGGATCTTTCAGGTAGAGCCGGATATCTTTGTTTTTTTGAAACACCGGCGCATGGATCTGCAAATGGGCCGTCTGTGTATCAACCGCGGTGCGCAGCTTTTGCTCCGTCATGCCGTTGTACATCGCAACCGTGAATATACCCCCGGTCAGCCCGGCAGTGATTGCCATGATGATCACGATGCTGCGAAGCTTGTTCCTCCAGACGTTCCTCCAACTGATGGCTGCAATCATGTGACTATTTCTTATTCCCATACTATAACTATCCCGAGCCCTGCTTTAAACCAGAATGAACACCAGCCACCATCCGCGCAAGCAGGTTCCACGGATTTTCCCCCAGCTAGTGCCGCAATGCAGTGATAGGTTTCAACTGCAATATATTCCACAATGGATAAAGCAGGCAAACAGCTACGATGACAACAATCGCCGACATTTGACTGGTAAAGATCACCGGATCGAGCGAAAAAGGCAGTAAGGGCTCTATCCCCATCTCCTGCATGGCAAGGGCGGCGTTACCCGTAAGGGGGATCGGATGATGATACATGTAGATCAACAGAAATATGCCCATCACGAGAGATATCGCCAACCCCAAAACACCGATGATCAACGTCTCCAAGGTTACCAGGAGAGACAAAGATGATTTGCGCATACCAACTGCGATCATCACGCCAAATTCTCTGCGCCGTTCGATGCTCATCATCATGACGGTCCCGAAAATACCAAAGGCAATGACGAGGTACAGGATGCCCAGCAAAATAATTCCCCCTGCGTTGTCTGACTGGATCAGCTGCACAAGCTCGGGCTGCATTTCCTCCCAGTCCATCACTTCATATTTCCGACCGAGCGAGCTTTTCAAACTGTTCCTGATCCGATCCTGGTTCTTGAGATCATCGATAGAAAGTACGATGGATGTTGCCATTTCGGGAGCGCTGGTGAAATCCTGCACCAGCGCAATTGGCGCATAGATGGTGTTCTCGTTTTGCTGCGGATTCGTGAACTTCAGGATGGCTTTGACAGCGTATT
This sequence comes from uncultured Chryseosolibacter sp., assembly GCA_965652755.1. Taxonomy (GTDB): domain Bacteria; phylum Bacteroidota; class Bacteroidia; order Cytophagales; family Cyclobacteriaceae; genus Chryseosolibacter. The sequence continues at coordinate 7,108 of CBFGXV010000033.1, forward strand.
GATCCACCGCGTTCGCTCCATGATATCCCTGACCGATCATGACGATGGTGTCGTTGATGCCAACCTTGAGATAATCAGCCAACCCCTGGGCAACCATCACCCCTCTCGTATCAGCCCCGGTATATTCTCCGTCAACCACTTTCGCAGCGAGTCTGGTCATTCTGTTCTCAGCGCCCGGGTCAGTGCCGATGACCATCACGCCCTTCGATATTTCGTCAGAGGCGGCGAGCACAAACGTCTCCAGCCGGGGAATATAAAATTCAACATGCGGGCTTGACAGAACTACCCTGGAGAGAGAATCCGTGACTTCCAGCAGGTTGTTAATGGACCTGTCCTCCCAGTAGCCTTCGCGATGGATCTGGATATATCCTGAATACAATTCGACGCTGTTACGGATCATATTCGCATAGGAGCCCTTCTGCATCGACCGCATGAAGAGCGCCAGCAACACAGCAAAAAAAATAGAGGATATAGTGATGATCGTCCTTCTTCTATTTCTCCATACGTTGCGCCAGGCGAGTTGAAATAACATCGGCAATTTTAGATTTCAGATTAACGACCGGATCAGCTTATTGCGGGCCTGAGATTTAGACGGACGTCAGCCATTCGACATGAATCCGCCATCCGGGCCAGACTTCACGATAATTCACCGCACGCGATTCATGTTTTGTTTAGAAAAGAAAGTGTCATCCAGCTTAATATTAAAATCAAGGGTATTGTACGTCATCACCGTCTTGTGTCCCTTCCCATCAGCGGGCACCATTTCCCAACGCGTTGGAAGCAGACGTCCGTCGAAAGTCTTCAGGTCATAGCCTGTCATTACATTGATCAGCGTTCCGTCTTCATCGTAATATTCCACCTTTAGCTGGTTGTATTCCGATTTCGTCACCCATGTGATGATCTTTCCCCAAACGACAGGCGCCTCCGGTTTTGGTATCATCTGGATCTTGTAGCAGTCACTGTCCTGGAAGCGCTCTTCTCCCAGAAGACTGTGCTCATAGTCCTCAACGATCGACGACTGCCTGATAAGATCGTCATTCGTAAAGTCCGACCCCATCCAGGATTGCATCATCATAGAAGGAGAGATTTTTATATTGCGATCAATTGACGGCAGCCAGTTCCACATTTCGTTTCCGATCTTCAAAGAAACAGTACCTTTGTCCTTGACGGGGGAAACAATGTAGACAAGCGCATATTCCGTTCCTTTGGCCCAGCTTTTCATGCTCATGCTGCGTTTCCATTCCGGCCGGATGATCTCCATGTTGAGTTCGGCATAGCTGGAGTTTCCGCGCATGCGCTCATCCGCCCGCTTAATGATCTCCCGGGCGGTCAACGCCTGCGCGAGGACACTACCGGTGCTTGCCAATACAATCAAAAACATCGACACTGCTTTCATCAGCAAAATCATTCAGGGTTTGACGCACGCATGATCACACTTCCGATCCAATAGCCCCCAGGTTGATCTGTCGCTCGAAACGACGAGGCTGATGCCCCCGCGAAGTTATTGGGAAATAATCACAAATTTATTTTTCTCAGTTATTCCAGGCCAGTCATCCGTCCGGAAAGGCGATGCGGGGAATCCTTCGTTGTTAAAAAGATTACAATCGGTAGCATCGTCGGACCATCCAAAACGCACCGCAACGGGGTCCCTGACATCTTTGTGATAAACAACAACATTATTGCCTTCGAGGTGCGCCTGCGCATAATAAAATTTCTTGTCAGCCCCGGCGATCTCGAACCCCTTCAGGTAACCATACTTGTCATTCACCTTGAGTCCGCTACCCGTATTTGAGAAATTCACGATGATCTTACGACCGTCTTTTTTCATTCCGGCGTACACGGGGCCGCCAGCAACAATATCTTTCTGAAAGATATCGCGCAAAGCAAGGACAGCCAACCGATGGCCTACATCCTGCTTGTTGCGCGGATGAATGTCCTTCGGATCTCCAATATCGGTAGTCACCGCCATTCCCGTATTCGGAAGCGAAAGCGTCTGTGCCTGAGCCTCTCTGAGTTCAGCCCAGCTACTGCCTGCGTTGCTATTTCCGTTATTGGCGTTGAATGTGGCCAGCTGCACGAAGTAAAATGGAAAATCTCCCTGCCCCCATCGCTTTCTCCAGTCGTTAATCATTAAAGGGAAAGCCTTCCGGTATTGAAAAGCCCGCCCTGCGTTTGATTCACCCTGATACCACAGCGCGCCACGGATGGTATAGGGGATGAGGGGATTGATCATCGCGTTGTACAGAAGCGTCGGGAATGCATTCGGAGAAATGTCAGCATTCATTTTCAGAAGTGATTCCACCTTGAAGGACCAGGCGCCGGCGAGAGGTTCCCTTTGCTGGCCGTAAGTTATCTGGAGGTCAGCCGGTTCTCCATAGAAACCTCCCCCGCCTCCCGTGTCCTCAACCCTTACTGCAATGACATTTTTGCCTTCCTTCAGTACTCCCGCCGGAATAGCATATGACCTTTTTTTACTGTGATCGTTCGTCGCCCCAACCATTAAGCCGTTGACGTATGTTTCATCGGCGTCGTCCACCGCGCCCAGTCCAAGCGTTGCAGCTGCGCGCGCCTGGTCTGCATTCAATGAAATTGTTTTGCGAAACCACACGACGCCGTCGATGTTCCCGAGGGCTTTTCTTTCCCACAGGCCGGGCAATTCCATCTTCGGCCACGAAGAGTCATCAAAGGAAAATTCTTTCCATCGTTCACCCGCCTGCCGGGAGTTTTTCACCGGGCCCTGAAGCTTCTCAATCTTCACACGTACCGCTTCCTCGTTCTTCCGGCGTATAGAGTCCATGTTGAGCCTTGGCATCGACGAAATCATATCGCGAAATTCTCCGCTCTCCTCAAATGCTTCCCGGCTTGTCCACGTCTCAACGTGAGTTCCACCCCAGGAAGTATTGATCAATCCAATGGGCACGTTAAGCTCTTTTTGTAATTCACGAGCGAAGAAATATCCTACCGCTGTGAACTGGCCCACAGTTTCAGGGCTGCAGATCATCCATTCTGTCTCACGGATGTCGTCCAATGGTTCAGCGGAGATTGTGTTCGGAACTTTGATATGCCTGATCCGGGGATAATTTCCATTTGCGATCTCGGCCTCCGGATTATTGCTGTTCTGCACACGCCATTCCATGTTTGATTGTCCCGAACAGATCCATACTTCCCCCACAAGAATATTGGAAAGCGTGATCGCGTTCTCACCTTTCACAAGAAGCTGAAAGGGGCCGCCTGCCTGCATGGGTTCGAGCGATACTTTCCATTTTCCGTCTTTACCAGCCCTGATCTTCTTCGTTTGTTTTTCGAGCTGCACGGAGATCCGTTCTCCGGGATCAGCCCATCCCCATATTACGATCGGTTTGTCTCGCTGGAGCACCATGTTGTCACCAAAAATTTGTGGCAGGCGCACATCTGCGAACAGACTTGTTGCAATAACAATGAGTGTAATGGAGCAGAGGAGTTTTCTCATCATGTGAAATTGTTAGGTGAATGACTATCATTCCTTAAATCTAATATTAATTCACAAAGATATGGCTCATAAAAAGGGATGATCGGCGCAGGTAGTTTTGAGCATAAAATGGTAATCGGCTTGCATCAGGCGGACGATCCGGTCTTGTTTGCCTGGCATTGATTGTACATTATCCCGGATTTATCGCGCGGCCAACCATTGAAGGATCCCAATGAATTTATCCGGCCCGTTGACTTCATGCATACCGGGATTAAAGCACCATATTAATGCTACGCCGCTGGCATGGTGGATTGGCGTCCTGGTCGTTCTTCCGCCTGGTCGGACTAAGTAAAAGGGGGTCGCAGGTGCTAACGTATCACAAAGAGACGCAATCGTTTGTGAAGGGGAAGCGAAGGTGGTTATCGCGATTGGAACTGTCCGAAAACAAAAAATGCAACCAGCAGATATGTAGCTAGTTGCATTTCCTTGTAGTCCGTACGGGAATCGAACCCGTGTTACCAGAATGAAA
>CBFGXV010000034.1:0-10991 GCA_965652755.1 uncultured Chryseosolibacter sp.
TCATTTGATTGATGGTCGAGGATTAAATAGATAACCTTGTAGTATAGCCAGACTCGCAATGGTCACGCTCTACAACAAAAGCGATAGTAAAATATTCATGCCAGCAGTAGGGCATAGTGTTCTAGATCCTGAAAAGCGCATGACTGCGGCCTTCCGCTAACGGGTCGTTCAGATGCGTTTTCTTTGTAGAAGCCGCGCCACAGATCAGAAAAAACACCCGGCGGATCCGGGTGCTTCATTGATTATTTGGTTCGTCCAGTCTTTTTGGTCGAACCAGAATCCAGGCTCAAAAAAGAACCGCGCCCGGTGCGATGTCTATCCGCCAATAACGCGCTTTGTTTTCCCGAACTTTTTCAGTGACGCCAGTTCACCCTTGACCTTTTCTGACCAGGCTGCTTGTCGTTTGGTCATAGCGCCGTGGAGGGTTTCTGCATCGTATTGCACATCCACCTGATTGCTTTCGAGAAGCAGCTCATGGATCGCGGCATTGTATGCTTTGATATCGTTGATGCCCTGCCTTTTCATCTCAGCTATTTTGCGGCGTATTTTGCGCGCATACACTTCTGCAATATCAAAATGCAGTTGCTCGTGAGCCAGCAGTTCAGGCGATGTATCCCGATACCATGATTTGCTGCGCGTAAAGATCGCGACGACATCATAGTGGATCTGCTTTTTTACAATGAAGGGTTTCGCCCTGATACGGACGGCGGTAGCAGCGTCGCCCAGGGAATTTTTGTCGGGCTCTCCCTGAAAATCGTCCCATTGGAGTTTGTAATATTCATTCCACGACAACTCCTCAAGAGCGGCATCGACATTATCCTGGGAGTGGGAATGTAACTGGTGCAGTAATAAGAACAGAAGTAATATGATCGTCTTGGCCATGCTTTAAAATATGGCAGAACGATTCAAAACTATGCCAGAAATGAAGGTTGCCACCACCGGCCGATAGCCACATCGTAGCGACGCCCGTAAAAAAAAGACCATCAGGCGAAGATCCTGATGGCCGGTATTTCCTGTAGTGCCGCTACTTATTTCGACACCTCATATGCCCGCACCGTATTCTTGAAGAAGGTGGGAACAAGCAGAAGATTTTTTGATCTGACGTATTCAATATCGGCGGAGTTTACAGAATCAGTCCGCGTATCCAGCACCAGCGTCGCCTTCCAGTCTGAATCGATATGGTGAACCATTCCGTTCCAGCTTGAGACAAGGTACTCGTTGTTGCCAATGGCCTCAATGCCATCGGGATTCTCAATTCCTTCAGAGCGCCGCGTCACTGCTTTAGACGAAGGATCCACTGTGTTTAGGGTCTTTTCATTCCACAAGGCCATTACGATCTCGTTGTTGTCAGTAAACAAACCGTTGGGTCCCTGAAGATCAGACATGAAGGTTGAAACCTTTCCATCTTCGATCAAATAAACGGTTCCGCCACGTGAATCGCTGACGTAAACCTTACCCTTATCAACTGCGATATCATTGAGGAACACTGCACCTTTGACGGGATGGCTTTTGGTGATCTTACCTGACTTTGTATCTACCTCATGAACCTTGTCTATGTCGGCTACATACAATTTGCCATTGTGAAGTCCCATGCCTTTTGGTGCATCCATGCCCTTTACCCAGCTCTGCTCGGTAATCTTTCCGTCCATCGATACTTTGGAGATAAAACCATTTCCATCTTTTCCATCAGGTGCGCCGTTGATGTTTGATACGTAGAGAACATCCTCATCCTCGTCGTGCAGTACGGACTCGCATGTCGTGAGCGATGGCTCCGTTTCCCATTTAAGCGTTAATGTTACGGGTGCCTTTGCTTCTGCGGTCGTGTCAGTCTCTTCCTCCTTGTTTTCGTTCTCTTGTTTGGCCTGATTACAGGCGACGAATAAAACTGACAGGGCAATCACGGTGATCATCTTATGAACTTTCATATACATTGAATTTGGTTGGGAAATGCTGGAACAACTGTGGGGTCCGCAAATATAAGGATTTTTGTCAAAGGCCGGTCGGGATTGATTGACTCTAAGCCATTCATAATCAATGGCTTCACAAACCTGCCGTGGCATAATGTTTTTACGTGGGCATTGCCAGACCAAAACGCTTATGAAACGCAGACATAGAAAAGGCAGAAAGGCCGTCACGATCCTGCTGATCGCGCTGGCCTTTATTGTTGCAGTCAGGATCGCATTGCCTTATGTAATTCTCAACTACGCCAACAAGACACTTGCCGGCATGGATGGCTACAATGGCCATATTGAAGACATTGACCTTGCATTGATCCGCGGCGCCTACAAGATTGACAGTATTTATATTAACCAGGTCGACAGCGCCACAAACAAGGAGACGCCGTTCCTTGCAGCATCGATCGTAGACCTTTCCATCGAATGGCGGTCTCTCTTAAAGGGCTCGCTTGTAGGGGAAGTGATCGTGGAGAACCCGGTCGTTCGTTTTACAAAAGAAAAGGTGGAGCCCAAAGAGGTGCAGAAAGACTCATCGGATTTCAGGCAGGTACTTGACGATCTCATGCCACTTGAGATAAACCGTCTTGAATTCCGGAATGGAAAACTTCAGTACGTGGACAATACCTCATCGCCCAGGGTAAACGTAAGCATGACGAACGTAGACGTGACGGCCCTGAACCTGAAGAACAGCTACGACTCCGCCGCGGTGTTGCCTGCCAGTATTGATGCAAAGGCAACGATTTATGACGGGCGTCTTTCGATGAAGATGAAGCTGAATCCGCTTGCTGAAACCCCTACTTTCGATATGAATGCTGAATGGAAGAATACCAAGGTGGTGAAGTTGAACGAATTTTTTCAGGCCTATGCGAAGATTGATGTCAATAAAGGAACCTTCGGGCTATACACGGAGGTGGCCGCGAAAGAAGGAAGTTTCACCGGGTACGTGAAGCCGCTCCTCGAAGATGTGGATGTACTGGGAAAAGAGGACAGGAAGGACAACATCCTTCGCAAGGCGTGGGAAGGCATCACTGGAACTGTCTCGGAGGTCTTCGAAAATCAATCAGAGGAAACATTCGCCACAAAGATTCCTTTCAAAGGCCGCATCGATAATCCGAGGGCCAACATTTTCTTTGCGATCATGCAGATCCTTGAAAATGCTTTTATCAACGCATTACAGCCTTCTATTGATCAGCAGATCAATCTGGCCACAGTCGACAATCAACAGGAAGAAGAGAAGAAAGGTTTCTTGGAGAAGGTGTTCGGCGGCAAGGATGACGATAAAAAGCGGCGCGAGCGAACGGAAAAAGCTGAAAACAATAAGAAGGCAAAAGACAAACGGGAGAAAGAGCGTGGATAGCATCGGTGGAGAACGGACGCGGGCGACGTGATGCTCCGCTGGTGAACAGTCAACACCATCATTTTGCAAGTCAGGATTTTTAGATCCATTATTGCAGAAGTCAAGCAGGGCATTACTGATGAAAGAAACACTTCTTGCAACCGTACGATGGATCCGGAAATTTATCCGCGAAAAATTCCATTCCGACAACGGCGAGTTACCGTACTATGTCACCATTCTGATCTCTGCCATCCTTTTCGTTGTGGCGCTTAATGGGTTTGTTGAAATAACAGACGAGCTCGCCGAGAACGAGCTCACCGGGTTAGACAAAGCTATCACGGAGTACATCATTTCTTTCCGCAGCGAGGCCCTGACAAACTATTTCACTTTCGCTACCGACCTGGGTGACCGCAACGCCTACATTGTCATCACGGTCTTTCTCGCCGCCTATTATTTCTTCAAGCAGCGGAGCTGGAAATTTATTCTTCAGACAACGCTCGTCCTGTTGCTGGCTACTTTTTCGAACATCGTTCTCAAACGGGTTTTCAACCGGGCCCGACCCACGCTCGATCATCTGGTCACTGTAAACACGCTCAGTTATCCCAGTGGGCATTCAATGTCCGCCATGGCGTTCTATGGTTTCCTGATTTATTTATGTCTTCGCTATAAAATGCGCGCGTGGTTAAAATCTCTCCTGGTGATTGTCCTGGTGATGATTGTTCTTTCAATAGGCGTCAGCAGGATCTACCTTGGGGTGCACTTTCCTTCCGACGTTGCCGCAGGGTTTGTCGGCGGACTGATCTGGGTAGCTTTTTGTGCGGTGGTTTTTAACGTGTTCGAGTTGTTGCGCAAAAGACAGCGTGGCAAAGGAGCAGAAGCCTGAGTCTGTCAGCTTTTGGATACATAGCGTCCAAACTGCTTGCTCACAGTGGAAGTGCTATCCTTTTTGTCTTCTTTCCTGTTGACGAAGAGTATATAATCGATGCTTAGCCTACCGGCGCCCGTAAAGAAAAACAGCAGTGAGATCAGCGCGTACAGGAAAGGAAGCTGGTTATCTGAGAAGATCTTCGCCTCTCCTACGCTGAAGGTGATAAATATAAAAGTCACGAACAGCAGGACGGTTATGATTCTGGTGAACAGGCCCAGGATAAGGAAGAAACCGCCGATGAGTTCGACGAGTTTGCCGGTGTAAGCCATCGCCTCGGGAAAAGGGATCGCCATATTGAACAGCAAATCGGAAAATACGCTCATATCCTCGCTTTCAAACAATTGCCAGCCATGAACGATCAGCATCGCCCCCACCATGATACGCACGAAGGCGATTCCGTCATACCAGACACCCGGGGATTGATTTTGATTAACCATACATGAATTTACATTGCGAAACCTTCCAAGATAGCACCACAAGGTACAAGGCGTTATTCTCTTTCAGAGGAAAGCCATAGAAGGGCTGGTGGAACAACACAAAATCAGGTAGATAACACCCTGCTTCCAAAGGTCAAAGGTATGAATTTATCGGTAATATCAAATTGCATTGGTTGTCAATGACCTGCAGGACACGCTTGGAGGAACGAAAAATCGGAACTAAATTGGATTTTTAAACCAAACGCCGTGAAAACAAATATTTACATCCCCTCAATTGCATTATCGCTATTGATGTTCCTGTTCTCCTGTACCAGTCAGAAGGAAGCTTCCAGTACTGATGAGACGGGCACGAAGGCCTCCGAAATTCCAAACGCTCTGAGCGCTGAGCAGACAGCGGAAGGCTGGCAACTCCTGTTTGATGGAGAGACATTGAAAGGATGGAAGCGGTTCAATCACGATACGATCGGCCCGTTGTGGAGCGTGAAGAATGGGGCGATTTTATGTGACGGCGAGGGACTCGGCGAAGGCAGTGGCGAGATGGGAGGTTCCCTGATCACTACCCGGCAATTTGATAATTTTGATTTGATCCTTGATTACAAGCTCTCGCCCGGTGGAAACAGTGGCATTCTGTATCATGTAGTGGAAGATCCGAAATACAAGTACGATTATGAGACAGGCCCGGAATTCCAGTTGCTGGATGATGGTGGCTGGAAAGGCGAACTGCGTGATGAGCAGAAGGCGGGCAGTAACTACGATATGTTTGCCGCATCGTCGTCAAAAAAAATAAACCCGGCGGGCGAGTGGAATACCGCCCGTATCGTATACTACAACGGTCACGTTGAACATTGGTTGAACGGTGAAAAGGTTGTTGAGTTTGAAGAGGCGAGTGAAGACTTTAAAGCGCGGTTTGACAAGAGCAAGTGGAAAGAATATCCTGACTGGAACAAGACAAAGAGCGGAGCTATCGCTTTGCAGGATCACGGCGCGCCCGTTTACTTCCGCAATATCAGGATCAAAGAACTTTGACGGGCTGCAACATTCCCGGCGATAGCGTTTACGCGGGCAGATAAACTATAAACGTCGATCCCTTGCCGGGCTCGCTTTCTGCTGTGACATAACCCTGGTGGTTATCAACGATCTTCTTGCAAAGCGCGAGACCAATGCCTGTGCCGGAGTATTGCTGCCAGCCGTGCAGTCGTTGAAAAATCGTGAAGATCTGTTCCTTGTAGCGCGTCTCAAAGCCGATGCCGTTGTCGCTGAAGCGCAGTTCTACGTATTGTTTGTTCTCATCCGCCTTGAACAGTGTAAGAAGGTCGTTGCCAGGTACTGCCCTGCCCCAAATGCTGATTTGTGGCGATTGCCGGCAAAACTTCAGAGCATTTCCTATCAGATTAGCAAATAACTGTTGCAGCTGCAATTTTATTCCGGGGATGGCGGGCAAATAATTGCTATCGACGACAGCATTTTTTTCCAGTATCATCAGTTCGAAATCCATCTTTACATTCTCGACGATCTCATTGAGGTCTGTCAGCGTAAGCTGGCCGGGATGCGACGGGATCCTGCTGTAGTCAAGAACGGATCTGATCAGATCCCCCATGCGTTGAGCAGAGGAATCGATCTTGGAAAAATATTTCTGGGCGGATACTTCGTCATGGATATTCTTCTTAAGGATATCTGCGAAAGTTTGTATTTTCCGGAGTGGTTCCTGCAGGTCGTGGGACGCAATGTAGGCGAACTGCTCCAGCTCCCGGTTCGTTCTTTCCAGAACTTCGTTTGTCTCCTTGAGTTCCTTTGTGCGTTCGAATACTTTTTCCTCGAGTTCTTTGGCAAACGTCTTTTGATCGTGAATGTCAGTGCTTGTTCCCACCCACATTTGAATCTTTCCAGTGTCATCGAAGTGGGGCATTGCCCTGCTTAACTGCCATCTGTAGAGCCCATCGGATCGCCTGAAACGGTGCTCAAACAGGAAGTGGGTGCCTTTCGTCACAGACTCCCGCCACTTCCTGATATTATTTGCACGGTCTTCCGGATGAATGATATCTATCCAACCCAATCCCTGGAGTTGTTCGAATGTCATGCCGCAGTAGTCGAAAACAGACTGGTTGAAGTAGTTAAGATTTCCCTGGGCGTCGCTGGTCCAGATAAACTGAGGCATGGCGCTGGCGAGCAGCCGGAACTTCTCCTCCCTTTCCTGGATATCTTGCTGGTAGCGTTTTTCTTCGGTGATATCACGGGAGACTCCGATCATTTTAACTGGTTCCCCTCCGTCGTCATACAACACTTTTCCGCGGGCTTCGATCCAGTGGATCGTTCTGTCTTTCCAGATCAGTCGTGAAAAGTAGTGTAGCCGTCCCGTTGCAACGGCTTCCCGGAATGCATTCTTCCGCACAGGCAGGTCCTCCGGGTGCATAAATTGCAGAAGTTGTTCGTGAGAGAGGTGTTCCTTTTCACCGAAGGAGGCCAGATATTCATCCGAATAGTGGAACTCACCTGTTTGGAGGTTCAGATCCCATGTGCCCAGTCCGCTCGCCTCGATCACCATCTTAAGCCGCGTTTCGTTCTCTTCGGTCTTGATCCGGCCTCTCACCTTGCCAGAGACATCGTTGGCGGTGAGGAGAACTCCATAAATTGTATTGTCTTTCTTCATCAACGGCGTGAACGCGAGATCGACGAAACTGCACGGCGAGTTCCTGATCGCGACAGCCCTGTCTTTTTCAATGTGGGGTATTCCAGTGTTATAAACTTTTGACAACAGTTCGTGAAAATCGCCGCTGACAAGCTCGGGAAATACTTCCAGAAGTTTTCTCGCTTTTACATCTTCCCACCTGCGTCCCCAGTAGTCCACCAGGATCGCATCGTTAGCCAGGTCAACGACCCAATCTGGTCCCCTAAGGATCGCCATAGGGATTGGCGATTGTGCTATCGTCGAACGGAACGTGTCTTCTGTTGACTGAGCGTCCTCCCTGGTGCGAACCAGTTTCGTAACCTCCGTAATTACAACCAGAATGTCGGTTATGACGCCGTCGGAATTCTTCAAAGGCTGATATACAAGGTTAAAGTATGCGGTCTCAGCTTCTCCCTGGCGGTGAACGGAAGCGCAGACCTCATTGGCTAAGCAAGGTTGACCTGTGTGCCAGATAACCGGAAATTCCGGCCTGATTGCGTGTGCTACTTCCGGCATGGCCTCGACCAACGGGAGGCCTACTATCGTGTCTTCGCTGTGGCCCGCCATCCGTACGACCATGGAATTGGCCATCCTCACCCTGTGATCGGCGGCGCTGAAGATGACAATTCCCACCAGCGCATGATCGATGCCATTAAAAGCAAACTGTTTTGAAAAGGTAGTTTCCAAACTCATCTCACGATAAACTAACTTGAGTTAAAAAAATAAAAAAATGCAAGTGGGCCGCCGGAGCTAAAAGCAGCATTGAAGGTAAAAAAAATAGACAACCGGCGCTACATTCTCCGGGTATTCGACGAATTTTCCGACGGAGGACCGGGGTTTCCAGCGTGAGCGAATGGCCTGGCGTTTTTAGTACTTTTATCTTCATCAACAACTAACCATGAAATACCTTGACCACTTAAGGAACAACCCGCATCTCTACGCCTTTCTTCCTGTGTTTTATGTGGTGTGGTCCGATACATTGCTGTCACCCACAGAACTCAGGCACCTGACGGAATTCATCAAACGCCAGTTGTGGCTGAAGGACATCGATAAAGACATACTGCTCCGTCAGCTTGATCCTTCACTCCCACCCTCGCCTGACGAGTTCAAGGATTGGCTCAATGAGATCCGGGCCGTCCTGGATCCTGAGAGCACTGAAAAAAAAGATTCACTTGTAGACATCGGACTAAACCTTGTGAAACTGCACGGCGGTGAATCGGCAGTTGCGAGAACGGGCGCGCGTGAGACGTTGCAGGAAATGGAGAACACACTGGGTTCAATCAACCAGGAGTCAGTGTTTCACTTTTATCCGCAGGGTCGCACTACCATTACACAGCAAAGGCACACGAACGTAACTTTTGATACAGACACCCTTGCGAGCATTCTCGACGGGCCCAACCGCGCGATCATTGCAAAGGTAAAGAAGCTACTCGGCGAGTCTGAATTCCGGTACCTGGAAACGGAGGATCTGTCGGTCTACCGCGAAAAGGTTCTGGAATGGTGCAGACTGTTGGCGGACCAGGGCCTCGGCGCCATGGGGTACCCGAAGGAATACGGGGGCGGTGGAGATATGGAACGTTACTTCGCGATCATGGAGGCCCTGAGTTATCACGACCTGAGCCTGGTCATAAAATTCGGGGTGCAGTTTGGATTGTTTGGAATGAGCATCTATTTCCTTGGCACCCCTAAGCATCATCAGGCCTATCTGAAAGACATAGGCTCGCTGAAATTACCAGGATGTTTCGCGATGACTGAGACCGGTCATGGGTCCAACGTCAGGGGTATTGAAACGACGGCGACTTACGATCACGAGAAGAGGACCTTCCTGATAAACACCCCAAATTCTGACGCCCAAAAAGAATATATAGGAAACGCCGCGTGTCATGGACAGATGGCTACTGTATTTGCAAAGATGCTTGTGGAAGGAAAAGATTACGGCGTGAGTGCGTTCATCGTTCCGCTGCGCAACGCTTCGGGTGAGGTGCTTCCCGGAGTAACGATCCGTGACTGCGGAAAAAAGATGGGATTGAATGGTGTGGACAACGGGGTTATCATTTTTGATAACGTTGAGATCCCTTACGACAGCTTGCTTGACCGCTTCGCCAGCATCTCGCCGGATGGAAAATTCGAAAGTCCGATAACAAGTGATAACCGCAGATTTTTCACGATGCTGGGCACCCTTGTGGGGGGGCGTATAGGCATACCGAGATCGGGACTCAGTGCCGCAAAATCAGGGCTGACTATCGCCATCAGGTACGGCGACCGCCGCAAACAGTTTGGACCGGAAGGAGGAAAAGAGGTTGCGGTCCTGAATTACCGTCAGCATCAACGACGGCTGATACCGCTCCTTGCCAATGCTTACGCCCTACACTTCGCGCTTCAATACCTCACAAAGCGGTTCCTCAACCGAACGGATAAGGATATCCAGGAGATCGAGGCGATGGCCGCCGGCCTGAAAGCTGTGGCAACATGGAACACGACAAGAACGTTACAGGAGTGCCGGGAATGCTGTGGCGGCAAAGGATATTTATCGGAAAACAGGATTGACGCGCTGAAGAATGATACCGAGGTATACACCACTTTCGAGGGCGATAACACGGTGCTGATGCAGCTTGTTGCAAAAAGCCGGTTGACGGAGTTCAAGCAGGAATTCAGTAACATGGATATGTTTACTATTATCAACTATGTGGCGGATCAGGCAAGGACAACACTCGTCGAGCGCAATCCGATTATTATCCGCAACACCGACGAAGAACATCTGCTTGATGCAACTTTTCACATGAACGCTTTCAAATTCCGCGAGCGGAATATCCTTGCCTCCGCAGCCAGGAGACTAAAGCGGCATATTGACGAAGGAATGGATTCATTCGATGCATTCAACGTTAGCCAGAACCATCTGGTGCAGGTGAGTCACGCTTATGTTGAACGCATCGTGCTTGAACAGTTTCTCGCGCAGGTGGAGAATACAAAAGATGCTTTATGCAAGGCTATACTCAAGAAGCTCTGTCAGCTTTACGCCCTATCGCAAATCGAACAGAACAAGGGCTGGTATCTTGAAAACGGTTATATGGAAGGTGTGAAGACGAAAGCAATCCGGAAGGCACTCGATCAACTTTGCTGGGAGATCCGCCAGGACGCCGTTCCACTGGTAGATGCCTTTGGTATTCCGGATAGTTGTCTTGCGGCGCCTATTGCCCGCGACACATTGTGTTAAGAATTTTTCCGGATATATAAAAAAAGCCGATGTCACCACCGGCTTTCCTTAAGTGCTAATGTTTTTACATCATGAATGCACCAGCGAGCAACGCGCCGCCGCCAAAAAGGACATAAATGCTTAAAGTGATGATCATGAGGATACCGATGAACTTGTAATGAGATTTCAGGTTTTCAAATGCTGCGTCCAGTTCCTGCGTGTTTTTGGTCAGCAGTGCCGTGCGTACTTTGCTCGAGAACTTGAACAGGTAATAGACTGGAAAGAAATACAACAGGCCGATCAGGACGTACATGAGGCCCATAACAAATCCAGGGAAAGGCAATACTGCATCCATGGAGGAAAATAATGTTCCGGCAAAAAGTCCCATCATCACTATCAATCCGATTACGCAAAAGCCGATGATAGCAAGGAACTTTCCCCATTTGCCTGTTTCGTTGAGATAACCGGATGCAAGAG
>CBFGXV010000035.1:0-10931 GCA_965652755.1 uncultured Chryseosolibacter sp.
GCCGCAGAGCATTTCCCGGTTCATCGAAACTACAGGCACTGTCTATTCCTCGAAGGAGGGATTGATAAAGTCAGAGCTCAGGGGCATTTACAAACTGCAAAGAAATCCAGCCACGGGAAAGCCTTTCGCCCTCGGGGATGCCGTGAAAGCGGGCCAGGTAGTAATCAGGATTCAGGACAGGGAATTTGAAAACAACCTGCAGGTCGAAGGAAAAAAACTCAACCTCGAATTGGCAGAGAACAACCTGAAAAAGCAGGAGTCCTTATACGACAAGGGAGGCGTTACCCAAACTGAATTGAAAAATGCTTTTATCGAGCATGTAAATGCAAAGTACGCATACCAGAATGCCGAAATACAGATGTCGAAGATGGCCGTAAAAGCGCCTTTTGATGGTGTCATCGTCGAACTTCCTTATCACACGGACGGTGTAATAATCGATCAGGGCAAGGATCTCATTAAGGTCATGCAATACGACAAGCTTCTTATGGATGTAAAACTTCCCGAGAAGCATTTGCAGGAAGTTACCCTAGACCAGATGGTGCAGATCTCTAATTACAACGTCGCGAGGGATACCGTCTACGGAAAGATCAGCCAGATCTCGCCGATCATCAATGCTGACACCAGAACTTTTCAAAGTGTACTGCAAATCAATAACGAAAAACGGCTGTTGCGTCCTGGAATGTTCATAAAAGCATTTATTCTTTCAGAGAAGCGGGACAGTACCATTGTAATACCGAAGGAAACAGTCATCTCGCGCCAGGACGGGAAAGTGGTCTTCACAGTAGAAAATGGGATCGCCACAGAGAAAAAGATCACCACGGGTCTTGAGAACATGAATGTAATAGAAGTGGTCAGTGGGCTGAAGGTCAATGACCGGCTTGTCATCTCCGGGTTTGAGACACTGAGAAATAAATCGAAGGTCAACATCATTCAATAGCAATAAAACTCCCGTCGTGTGAAAAAGATCGTCTCTCTGGCTGTATCATATCCGGTTTCCATCCTGATGATGGTTTTAGCCGTCATTTTGCTGGGCACCATATCCTTCCGGAAATTGGGTATTGAGTTAGTGCCCGAGCTGAAGAACCCTACTTTGTTCGTTGAGCTGAAGGTGGGGATCAAACCTCCGTCTGAAGTTGAAAAACAGTTCATTCAGTCAATAGAGTCAATTGCCATAAGACAAAATGGAGCAATCGAGGTCAGCTCCATAAGCCAGACTGGCTACGGTCGTGTGACCGTTCGATACGACTGGGACAAAGACATGGATGAGGCGTTCCTCGATCTGCAAAAATCGCTCTCATCATTTTCGCTGAACGAAGAGATCGATGAGTTTGCCATCTCGCAATTTGATCCCAATGCAGAGCCTGTAATGATACTGGGTATCTATCCTGTTGGCCAGGATCCTGCTTCCAGCGATACCGAAGCCCTTCGCAGGGTAGCGGAGAATAACTTCAAGAACGAATTCATCAAGATGCCGGGAATTGCCGAAGTACGGTTGTCCGGTGAACAGGAAAAGGAGATACAGTTAGAAACAGATCCGGATCTGCTGGCTTCATTTGGACTCACCGTAAATGACCTTGTAACAAAAATTCAAAATTATAACCGCAGTGTGTCGGGCGGGTTCATTGAAGAATTGGGCCGTAAATACGTCATCAAAGGCCTGGGCATCATCCAAAAACCCGAGGACCTGGCAGAGTTGGTTGTGGGCTACACTTCCCGGCAGAACTCAGACACGGGGGCCGGAGCCGTGGGCAGTAACGGGGCAACTGCAACGGGGAGTCCGGTCTTGGCGTCTGATGAGGTCCCCGTCCTCCTTCGCGAAGTTGCGACCATCGCAGTGGTAAACAAAGAAGCGACGACGATTGTCAGAGTAAATCAGCAAAGGAGTGTAGGGATGTCCATCTACAAAGAAACGAACTACAATACAGTAAATGCCGTAAACGAACTGACCGGGGTGCTCGAAAGATTGAAGACAACGGTACCGGGCTACGAGTTTATCATCATTCAGAATCAGGGAAGATTTATACAGAGTGCCATTGATGAAGTGAAAGAATCCGGACTTTACGGGGCGTTCTTCGCGACGATCGTTTTGTTCCTGTTCCTCCGGAGGATTGGCTCAACGCTCATTATCAGTATTGTCATTCCCATCTCCATCATTGCGACATTCAATCTGATGTACTTCAACGGACTGACACTGAATGTCATGACCCTGGGTGGATTGGCGTTGAGCGCGGGCATGCTGGTGGACATCGCCATCGTTGTGGTCGAAAATATATTCCGGAAACGCGAAGAAGGTTTGAGCGTCATTGATGCAGCAATCGTTGGAACGAGTGAAGTAAGCGGTGCGATCACGTCCTCAACGCTCAGCACCATCGTTGTGTTCCTCCCGATCGTTTACTTACAAGGCCCGTCGGGAGAACTCTTCAAAGACCAGGCGTGGACAGTCGCCTTCTCGCAGATCGCCTCGCTCGTTGTTGCCATCCTGGTCATTCCCATGCTTTTCGTCCATTTTTTTCGAAAGGATAAAGTCGAGTACAGCAAGAAAAGTAAAGAGGTAACGTCCAAAGCTTACCGGTCATTTCTACAAAAAGTTTTACCATACAAGGCCGTTTTCATCGTGGCATCGTTCGTGATGGTTTTCGGCGCATACCTACTGATCCCTGTCATTGGCAGTGAGTATATGCCGCAGCCAGGTACCCGCGCCATTTCGGTGGACATCACGCTGAATAACGGGACTCCGCTCGAGCGGACTTCAGCTACCGTCAGCCAGATTGAAAGCCAGCTCCTCCAGCTTTTCGAGGCGGAGGTTGATAAGATATATTCGCATATCGGACCCCAGCAAAGCCAGTCGGGCATCAGGAACGAAAACGTCTATAATGAAAACAAGGCCAGTCTCAAACTCATATTCAGAGAGGATATTGAACCCGAAATAGCATCTGTCACGTCCCGGCTATCCGCATACTTCGAATCGCTTCCCGGGATAGAAGCAACATTCTCGAATGACGAAAGCGCGCTTTATGCCGTTCTCGGCAATGATGAGATGCCGTTGGTGGTGGAAGTAAGCGGTGCAGATTTTGAGACCCTCCGACCACTGTCGGATTCTGTTGCGCTAATCCTGGGCGCTAATGAAAACGTTTTCGACCCCGTGTCAGATCTTGAAGAAGGCGTGCCGCAGATCCAGGTCGACGTCGATAAGTACAGAGCCGGATTGATGCATCTATCCATCAATGACGTGATCGTGCAAATCAAAGACCAGCTGGAAGGCAAGCCTGCTGGTACAATCGAGCAGGGCGGAGAAATGCAGGAGATCAGCATCAAAGTACCCGGCGTCTCGCTCCCCGGTTTGCAAAACATGAGGATAAAGAGCGGCCAAAGCGAATTTCCCCTCAGTGAAATAGCAAATGTTAGCGTGGAATACGCGAGCAACGCAATTCACCGGAAAAACCAAAGCAGGACCGTTTCCATCGGCGCCCGCGTGAATCAGGAAGTGCCGTATGATAAAGTGGTCAAGTCGATTGAGTCTTCCTTCAATAATTTACCCGTGCCCCCACAATACAAGATCAAGGTAGCAGGTCAGGAAGTAAAGCGGAAAGAGTCGATCAAAAGCCTGACGTTCGCATTGATCCTGTCAATACTACTGGTGTATATGGTCCTTGCGTCGCAGTTTGAATCCCTCTTGCATCCGTTCACCATTTTGCTAACGATACCGTTGGCGGGTGTCGGTGCAATCCTTTCATTCTTTATCCTCGGGATGCCTTTGAATATGATGGCGTATATCGGGATCATCCTGCTTGGCGGAATTGCCGTAAATAATTCCATTATACTGGTCGACTGCATCAATAACAACAAGCTGGACGGCATGCCGCTGAGAGAGGCAATACTTGACGCTGGCCAACGCAGGTTCAGACCCATTATGATGACGAGCCTGACGACGATCCTCGGACTGCTGCCTTTGACGTTGGGGTTCGGTGAGAGCGCCGCACTCCGAGCACCCATGGCGATAGCCGTCGTTGGTGGCATGGTAACGTCAACGATACTGACGCTCATTGTCATACCCTGTTACTACGAGACGATTGAAACGATCGCGCAGCGCATGCGCGGAAAGAAAAGTCCGGAAATAGAAGTATCCCATGGGTAAGAACAGCCTGCTACACACCATCATCAGGAGGAAGGTCCTCATATCAATGCTGTTCGTCGGCCTGACAGTGACGGGCTATATCTCCTACACCAGGCTACCGGTTGAGCTCCTGCCAAATGTGGAACTGCCGATATTGATCGTCCATGTGAGGTCGGCCACGGAGGTCGATCCAAAATACATGGAACGCCAGGCCATTGTTCCGCTGGAAAGCGCTGTCAGCACACTCGAAGGCGTTGCCGAAATCTCTGCCAATGCGGATAGCCGTCAGGGCTTGATCTTCATATCCTTCCAGCAAGGGGTCAATATAAAATATGCTTACCTCAAGCTCGAGCAAAAGGTTGGCGCCATTAAGTCAACCCTCGAGCCAGAATTTCTTGTGAGTATCGTGAAGATAGACACAGAAGAGTTCACAAACACATTCATGGACGTGCAGGTTCTCGGCAGTGGTGGTGTAGACCGTGTCAGAAATGTTACGGATCAATATATCACTGACCGGTTGAATGATATCGACGGCGTCGGCGGCATTGAAGTTTTTGGCGGGCGGCAGAAGACGGTAGAGATCATCATGAATGATGCGGTCTGCGAAGCAAATGGAATTACCCCAAATACCATCAGCAATCTGCTTTCTCAAAATTCGCATAAAAGCGCTTTCGCAGGCCAGGTTGAAATGGATGGTCGGAAAGTCTTCGTTAATGTGACGGCCGAATTGAAAGATATCAAGAACATTCAAAGCCTGGTAGTGTCAGACAAAGGTCCTCTCCTGCTGAGCGATGTTGCCGAAGTGTACTTTGGTGTTAAGGAACAAACATCGCTTAGCCGGGTGAATGGAAAAGATGCAGTTTCTATCCGCATTGCAAAAGATCCCCAGGCAAATCTCATAGAATTATCAGAAAGGACCCTTGGTTCCATCGATGAGATCAATAAAGACATGGAGGCGCTCGATGTACAGTTGGTGGTGCAAACCAACCAGGCTGAACTCATGTCGAAAAATATCGATCAGATCAAAAACCTCGCAGTGACGGGTGGCCTCCTGGCGATATTTGTGTTGTGGATATTTCTCCGACGAATCAAAGTCATTTTGAGCATCGCATTGTCCATTCCCGTCTCTGTTTATGCGGCTTTCAACTTCTTCTACGCGTACAACATTTCCATTAACAGCCTCACCCTTATCGGTATGGCGCTGGCCATTGGTATGCTCGTGGATAACAGCGTCGTCGTGATTGAAAACATCTATCGCCATGTGGCAAGCAGGAAGAGGCCGGAAGAAGCCGTTGTCACTGGCACGAAAGAAGTGATGCGTTCAGTGATTGCCGGAACGCTTACCACGGTGACTGTATTCTTGCCGTTTGTCTTCTCCACCAATTTTCTCGTAACAATCATCGGCACCCATATCGGCGTGTCGATCATATCAACCCTCCTGGTTTCACTCGTTGTTGCTCTGGTGTTAATCCCGATGCTGGCATACACCGCCATTGGAAAAGATAGCGAACAAAAAGCGCCGCTGATCCGCAATGCATCTATACGTCAGCGAGCCATTCAGATATATATGGTACTGCTGAAGTCGTGCTTCCGGAGACCGATGTTTACGGTCGTGGGAGGCCTGGTGTTGTTTTTTGTCAGCATCGGACTTGGACTGGTGGTAAGCATGGCCAGCCTTGAAGAACCGGAAATCGCTGAGATGAATCTCTTTGTCACCATGCCACAAGGAGCAACACTTGAATCAACAGACGCCCGCACGAGGAAGATCGAAGAAAAGGTAATGACCATACCGGCGATTGAGAAGGTGATCAGTCAGGTCTCTGAAGGAGAAGCCGTTCTAACGGTAAAACTTGTTGAAGGCTTTGAAGACCTTGATACGATTTCGGTGGCTGACGTAAGAAATCAACTTTCGGGCATATCCAAAGATTTCGAAGATCTCAATATTTCGCTGGATAAACCGCGGGCGCAGGGAAGCGGACAGCCAGGCGCCGGGGGTTCGGCCGAGAGCGATTTTCAGCGCATGCTCGGCATTGGCACCGCTTCGGAGCGCATGGTGATCAAAGGCCAGGACTTTAAGTTGATGCAGGCCATAGCCCACGATCTGAACACCATGGTTAGTGGCCTTCAATCCGTTTCCCAAAGCTCCGTAAATATAAGTCCCGAACGTCCCGAGGCGCACCTGGTGTTCGATCAAAAACGCATGAGTGAAAATCATGTCACGCTCCAGAATGTAGCCATCGGACTCAATGATTTTCAGCCTTCGTTTGCCTCGGAAGCAAACTTCATCAGTGGCGGTGAGGAATACGAAATTACAATTCGTACACAAAATCAGGTTACCAACATTGCAAAGGAAATGAGGGACCTCAGAGAAATGCCCATCACCAGCACAACCGGCGCGACGCACGCACTCTCTGATATCGGCACAGCAATTTACTCATCCGGTGAGAGCACTATTACCAGGCTTGATCAGGAAAAGCGAATAGAGATCACTTATAACTTCATCGACGAAGTCCTGAAATCGGAATCACTGCTCGAAGCTTCGCGACTGGAAATCGACCAGATCGTCAGTGGCGTCAATATTCCGTCGGGCATTGTGGTGGATGTGATTCATGATGAAGGCCTGTATGACGATTTCTATTTCCTGATATTTGCAGCCATCTTCATCATCTTCATGATCCTGGCAGGAGTGTTCGAATCATTGTATCTGCCCATTGTGATCATGTCTTCAATCCCGCTTGCAGCAATTGGCGCTTTCATATGCCTGACGCTGACAGGTAATTCCATACTAAGTGCTAATACATTGATCGGCTTTCTCATATTGCTTGGTGTGGTCGTTAACAATGGCATCATGCTCATTGATTACTCCCGCATTTTGAGACGACAAGGTTACACAAAGTACCGCGCACTGATGATGAGCGGGATTTCCCGTCTGCGTCCGATCCTCATCACGTCGATCACCACTGCCATCGGTATGCTGCCATTGGCACTCGGTGAAGCAGAGTATGTTACCAGTATTGGACAACCATTCGCCGTGACGGTAATGGGTGGCCTTACCTTCTCCACGATACTTACCTTATTCTACATTCCTACAATGAGCGCGGGCATGGAAAGCGTTTTGGCCTGGTTCAGAAACCTCAAACCTGCGATAAAGGCAGCACAGATCATTCTCATTATCATAATCACAGCACTGATATACTTTCGCGTAGAAGGACTGATCTTGCAAATGATAGCTTATATGGCAGCCATCATTCTGATTCCCGGCGGTACACATTTCATTATGTCATCGTTACGTCAGGCCAACGCCCGGATGGTCGCACCCGATGAAGCAATGCACATCGAGATCCAAAGACTGACAAAAGTATATGGCCGGGACAAAAGATGGATCAGGGAATGGAAGGGAAACACACGTCTATGTGAATCGCGCGGTGAAGAGTGCGTTACTCCGAAAACTGTGCTGCAAGGTTTGATCTGGCAAAGTGCTTTGATCGGTTTCCTGGTTTACTTCATCTATTTCTTTCTGGAGAAAGCATTCTGGCAATTGTTCTTTATGATTTTATTGCATGTGCTGCTCCTGTCCATTCTGAGGGATGTAGCACAACTAAATCCGAAAAGAAAAAAACTAAACGCGGTTACAAATACATTCGTCTATTGGGCCTTCCCCATCGTCAGCTCTATCTTCCTCTATATCGATATCCAGATCAAACCGATCGCCATAGCATTAATTGTCTTATGGTTTGCAGTACTCTACCTCGTCCGCGTATCGAATAGTTTTAAAGAACGGCCGACCGACGTCAACACGATCAAAGGGTACTTTGCAAAGGTCAGGCGACTGTACTACCGATTATTGTTCTCGATACCATTTGTAAAACCTAAGAAAGCACAGTTCAAGGCATTGAAGGGCGTAAGCCTTACTATCGGGCAGGGGATGTTTGGATTGCTGGGACCCAATGGAGCAGGCAAGACCACACTGATGCGGATCCTCTGTGGCATCATGGATCAGAGCTATGGCAAGATATGGATCAATGGCCATGACACTACCTTGCGCCGAGAAGAACTGCAAGGACTTATAGGCTATCTGCCACAGGCCTTCGGGACGTATGAGAACATGACGCCGTATGAATTCCTGGATTACCAGGCCATCCTGAGAAAAATTACGGATAAAGACGAAAGAGAGGCGCGTGTGCAATATGTTTTGAAGGCGGTTCATATGGATGAGCATCAGCACAAAAAGATCGGTTCTTTCTCAGGAGGGATGAAGCAACGAATAGGTATTGCGCAGATCCTGCTGCATTTGCCGAAGATATTGGTAGTTGACGAGCCGACAGCAGGTCTTGATCCTTTGGAGCGGATCCGCTTTCGCAACCTCCTGGTCGAGCTCAGCCGGGAGCGGATCGTGGTATTCTCCACCCACATCATCGAAGACATCGCCAGTAGCTGTAACAAACTTGCCGTACTGATCTCCGGTAACATAGAATATATCGGCAGTCCCGCAACGATGGCCGAACTCGCGCGCGAAAAGGTCTGGGAATTCCATCTGACTCCGGAAGCATTCGAGATTGAAAAAGAGAGTTACCTCATCGTTCATCATATGCGCGAAGGCGACCTTATCCGGGTGAAATGCTTATCTGACGCCTTACCCAGGTTAGACGCCGTTCAAATACGCGCAAACCTGGAGGACGCATATTTATGGTTGATGAAAAGTAAATCCAAAGAAAAAAATGAAGAGTTACTTGCTGCTGTTGTATAGGCTGGTGATCTACAACGTGAAAGTCATATTTGGGAACAAATTCGTCTACTTTGTAGTGGCGGCATTTCTGTTCTTCGCGTTTATCATCACCATTACCATTCTGGAAGATGATGCAGACTTCAACGAGGCACTCATTTATGGGTTTCTTGTTTTTCCCGGGTTGTTGCTCATCTTCTACCCCATGGCATATGGCATCCAGAATGATGACGACTCAAAGATGCTGGAAACCATCTTTGGCATTCCTAACTACAGGTACAAGATCTGGCTTGTTCGCTTTGTGTTGACAATAGGAATAGCTGCAGTGATCCTGCTGGTACTGGGCAATCTCGCAAACCTTACGCTTTATAGATTCAATATTCTTCCGATGATCGGCCAAGTGCTCTTTCCGATCATATTTCTCTCATCGATGGCTTTTATGTTGTCAACGCTGATCAAGAACGGCAACGGTACAGCTATTGTGATTGTAATCGTCGCATTCGTATTTTTTGTTTTCTCCGAGCCGTTGAGATACAGCGTCTACAACGTATTCCTCAATCCTTTTTCAGAACCGCGGGAGATGAGCGAGTTTATCTGGCTGACGATCATTTACAAAAACAGGGTTTACCTGATGGTCTTGAGCGCACTTTGTGTACTCTACGGCATGTTCAACCTGCAGTTCCGGGAAAAGTTTGTTTGAGGAGTACGTGCGGTCAGGCATGACCCCTCCTGGAGTTGATCACGTGATACCGTCCGCAATAGCCGGATCCCTTCCATGCAGATCGCGAATCTTGCGCAACAATTTTCCTTATTGACCCTCTCAGCGCTTCAATAACATTTTCTTATTATCCACAACCGCGCCGTCAATGACCAGATTGTAAACATAGCTTCCTTCTGCCAGGGTCTGCTTCGCAATCTCCACGCTACCTTCTCCGCGCTGGAGGATCCGTTGGCTCCAAACCTCCTGCCCGTTAACTGCGTATATTTTTAGTTCCGCGGAAGATACCTGATCAGGAATATAAAACTGGATCACAGTGGCGTTTCCGAAAGGATTGGGAAAGTTCTGGTAAAGCCGGGCGTCCGTTTCAGTGGGGACATGTTTTCCGAGGGCTTGCCTTAGCACTGTCATTTCCTGTCGAAGCAGATCATTTTGCGCTTTCAATTCTTTCACCGCGTTCACCAACATGTAAACAATAGCACTGCCATCGTAGTCGAGATATTTCTTCTGCTTCCCGGTGGAATCCTGATCCATAAATTCCCCTACCGTATAGGGCGCGATTATTTGCATATCCTGTGCAATGACTCCGACAAATCTTTTGTTCACCGGCAATCCTGCTTTGCCATTGTACCGGAACCAAACAGGCTGGATCTGGATGATCTGGCTCAATCCCTCTTCATAAGGTGTGATCTCCTGTTTTAATTCTTTATCCGAGGCCACCGTCCAGCTTCCTCCTCCCGGCTTTGCGGCCACGCCGTTCACATGTAAAAGATAGCCGGGTGAGTTTGTTCCGATTCCAACCTTGATGGTATTTGCGGCGCCATTCACGCCCGCCACCGAGCCGAGAACCAGCGAATTCGACGTGCTTACATAGGCTTTAAAACCAATAGCTGTCGCGTTGGAAAGCGCTCCGGACGAGGGACCGGCAAATTGCCCCAGGGCCGTGTTACCAAAACCTGTGGTGTTCTTTGCCCCTGACAATCTGCCTATAAATGTGTTGTCCACGCCGGTGGTATTAAGCGGTGCCACGCCTGATCCCACAAACGTGTTCCTGGCACCGGTTGTAGTCAGCCGCCCCGCAAAATACCCCATCATCAGATTCTCGGTTCCTGAGGTCGCTGAGAACCCGGCCTCAGTACCGATATAGATATTGTGAGCTCCGTTAACTGTTGAATTTCCACTTCTGGCACCGATGAAGACATTGTTGTGGCCAGTTGTGTTACTCCGTCCCGCGAAATATCCGACAAAAACATTATTTGCAGCATTGGCGTTGCTGTAACCTGCGCCACTTCCAATAAAAGTACCGCTCGATCCTGAATTATTATAGCCAGCGTCCTGGCCAACGAACACGTTGTTGTGGCCATTGACATTTCTTT
>CBFGXV010000036.1:0-10776 GCA_965652755.1 uncultured Chryseosolibacter sp.
GATATTAATTATTCGTACAAACCTTTGAAGGAGCAGAACACGCTCGGCGCCTACCGGGAGTTTCTCATCAGGAACCTTTTTTCATCCATGCTCAGTCAGCGCATGCAGGAGCTGATGCAGAAGGAAGAGCCCCCGTTCTTATATGCCGCCAATACATTCGGCGGACTGGCGCGTGGATATGAAAGCTACAACGCTTATGCCTATCTGGCAAAGGGTGGTGTTGAGCCTGCTGTAAGAGCCCTGGTGGCGGAGAACGAGCGTGCGAGAAAATTCGGGTTCACACAAGCTGAGCTGGAGCGCACAAAAAAGATGATGATGAAATCCATCGAACGCGCCTATAACGAACGCGACAAAACAGAATCCGCGCGACTCACCAGTGAATACATCCGGCATTTCCTCGAGGAAGAACCCATTCCCGGAATAGAGAATGAGTACAAATACTATCAACGATTCCTTGACGGCATTTCGCTTGAGGAAATAAACAAGTACGTTGCGAAGACCATTCCATCCTCAACCGAACCAAAGCTGATTGTATTCACCGGCCCCGAAAAAGCGGAGTTCAAGATCCCAACGGAGGAAGATCTTCTCCGGATAACTGAGAACGCCTACCAGCAGGAAATTGCTCCGTATGAAGAAAAAGCAATTGCTTCTTCACTCATGGAGCGCAAGCCCGCACCGGGAAAGATCATCTCTGAAAAGAAAAACGACGCTCTTGGCACCACTGAGTTCACACTGAACAACGGCGTCAGGGTGATCGTCAAACCTACAGATTTCAAGAACGATCAGGTGGTGCTCACAGGGTCACGTCATGGCGGTCAGTATCTGTACGACCCCGCCGATCGATATGATGCAGAGTATGCGGCAACCCTGGTCTCTCAGATGGGAGTTGGCAATTTTTCTCCCATCGACCTGAGGAAGGTGCTCGCCGGAAAAAATGCGAGCGTGACTCCAGGCCTTGGATCGATTTCAGAAACTATCAATGGTCAATCGAGCGCTACTGATGTAGAAACGATGCTTCAACTGGTCAATCTTTACTTTACCGCGCCGCGCAAAGATCAGGAACTCTATAAGTCCTTCGTCAGCAAGCAACAAGCCATGTATCAAAACATGGCGGCAGATCCCCAATATACTTTTCAGGAAGTCCTTCTGCAGACGTTGTATAAAGATCACCCCTGGGCGCCGCGCCTGCCAAAACCAGAGACCTTTGCGCAGATCGATGTCGACCGCGCACTTGAGATCTACCGCGAGCGTTTTGGCAATGCACAGGGGTTTACTTTTGTTATGGTGGGAAAGATCGATGTGGCCGCTTTAAGACCTTTACTCGAAACTTATGTCGCGAGTCTGCCTTCATCAGGAAAATCCCCGACATTTAAGGATGTGGGATTGCGGCCCATAGCTGGTCCGTTAAAGAAAGAGGTGAACAAAGGCTCGGAGCCGAAAAGCCTGATACGGTTGTTTTGGAATGGGGAAACCAAATACAGCGAAGAAGAACAAATGAAGATCCAGGCTTTGGTGGAAGTCATGAATATCAAGTTGATCGAAACACTCCGCGAGGATCTCAGCGGAATTTATGGAGGCGGCATGTACGGCGCGATGAATAAATATCCGTACAACAATTATTCGTTTGGGATATCGCTTCCATGCGGCCCGGAAAATGTAGATAAGCTTATCTCGGCAACCCTCGCGGAAATTGAAAAGATCAGAACGTCCGGGCCTTCAGAAAACGACCTCAACAAGGTAAAAGAGACATGGAAGCAACAATATCTTGTCAACGTAAAAGACAACGGGTTTTGGGCCCGGCACCTGATGCAAAGCATACAGAACGAATCCGATCCCTTGCGGATCCTCACTTACGAAAAACGCCTGGCAGCCCTGAAGCCGTCAGAGGTTCAGACAGTGGCAAAGAAATATCTCGACCCGAACAAATATGTACAGATGGTCCTGAATCCGGAAAAGTAGAGGCGGTCTGATTCGCCTCTACAAACGGGCTATTCGTAACGCAGCGATTTAATAGGATTAACGATCGCAGCCTTAAAAGATCTGTAGCCGACAGTCACAGTGGCAATAATCAAGGTCACCAGTAATCCGGCGATGAATACCATTGGCCCGATCGATATCTTGTAGGCGAAATTCTCAAGCCATTCGTTCATAATAAACCAGACAGCCGGAGCCGACAAAAGGAACCCTATTAAGATCAGCCGGACATACTCTCTGGAAAAGAGCAGGATGATGCTTTCAACGGATGCGCCCAGCGCTTTGCGAACCCCGATCTCCTTCGTTCTCTGATTTGTCATAAAGGTGGCAAGGCCGAACAAGCCGAGACAGCCGATAAAGATAGCCATTGAAGTAAATACTGTGAGCATGATCGACATCTTTTGCTCTCCCTCATAAAACTCACGGATATTTTCATCCAGAAATTTGTATTCGAAAATGTGTTCAGGGTAAGCTGCTTCCCATTTCCCGCGAATGCCCGCAACAAGTGATTGCATGTCTCGCTCATTAACCCGGAGCGATATGGTACGGTATCCGCCAATGTTGTTCATCAGCACTGTAGGTTCAATGCGCTGGCGTAGTGAAACTGTGTGGAAATTCCTTACGACCCCTATAATCGGCAACTTGCGGTTCCACAGATGAATGTTCTTCCCGATAATCTCTGACACCGGCAAACCCGAAATACGGACAAATTCTTCGTTAACGATAAAACCTCTTGCGGTGTCGTAATCCTGAAGATCGTTGCCGGCAATCAATCCGATTCCGTACAGTGAAAGATAATTTCCATCAACCTGTTTTACCTGCGTGTCTTTTCGCTGGCTTTCCTCCTCCCCCTCAAAATAGAAACCGGTACTGCTGACTGATCCTGATGATGGCGGTGTGCTGCTGAGGCTAACCGTTTCCACTCCGGTAAGTCTCCCTAGTTCTTCCCGCAATGTTCTCATTTTACTGACACCGTCTGACTCGGGTGATTCCCGCTCCGGAACGGGCAGCAAAAGGACCGCATCCTTCCTGAACCCCAATTCCTGCGACTGGAAATATTTCATCTGACTCAACAGGACGATCGTGCCCATGATAAAGAACTGGCTGATGACGAACTGGACAACAACAAGGCTTCTCCTCATGTTGAAGCCGGATGCCGACTTGCTGCCACTCTGGGTTTTCAAAGCCATCGCGGGCTTGAATCCGGAAAGAACCAGCGAAGGGTACAATCCCGAAAGTACGGATACGAGAACTGTTACCCCGATCACAAATAGCCAGAGTGAACCATCGCTGCCGAATTCCAGGGCGAGGGGAAGATCAAGAAACGGGTTGATCACGCTAAGCGCCATTTGCGTCATCGCCAGTGCGAGCAACATAGCAAACACCGATACCAGGGTTGTCTCACCCAGGAACTGAACTGTTAGCTGACCACGTGTGCTGCCCAGCGCTTTACGGATACCAACTTCCCTGGACCGTTTGACCGCCTCTGCTGTAGCGAGGTTAATGAAGTTGATACATGCTGTTACTATAAGGAAGACTGCAATCACTGCCAATGCTATAAGCATCTCCCGCGATGTCGTGTTGTAGCTATAGTTGGAATAGCGCTCGTCAAAATGCAACTCGCTCAGGGGTTGCAGAACGAAAGTCTGATGGTTATAATTCTCTTTACCGAGATATTTTTGGACGAAGCCGGGCATCCGCGCTTCGATCTTCTGAGGCGATTCATCCTTCTTAATGAGGATGTAGCATTGCTCGTCGCTCCAAATGCCATTCCACCCCGCTGCCTCGCGGTCTTTCCTGATTGTTGACATCGACAACATCAGGCTGAACGGAAGGTCAGTATTGTCCGGAGCATCTTCCATTACCGCAGTTATTGTGTATTCGACCGTGTCGTGTTTTACGATCTCGCCGATCACATCTTCCCTGGCGAAATATTTTTTTGCCAGCGACTTCGAAATGATTGCTTCATTCGGTTCATCCAAGCCTGTCGCTGGGTCACCTGACAACAATGCCCGGTCGAAAATCGCGAAGAAGTTTGGCTCGGCGAACACCACGCCCGCCTCCTCATGAAACTTCTTAAGCTCGCCATTTTTCTGTGGCACCTTCACCAGGGCATCGGAGCGATAGGACATAAAGGTCACCTGTTCTGCTTCCGGAAAATCTTCCCTGAAGGCATTTGGCAAGGCCGGCTGTACGCCGGATGTATAAAAGCGACCTTCGTTACCATCCATCTGGGTGACAACCCTGTAAATTCTGTCGCGATTTGTGTGGAAATTGTCAAACGTGGCCAGGTGCCTGATCATCAGAAATAGCAACAGACTACAGGTGATCCCAAGCGTGAGACCCGCAATGTTTAGTATTGAGCTGCCCTTTTCCCGGAGAAGATTACGAAGGGCTGTTTTGAGATAATTGGTAAACATACATTAGATTTGGAGAGAATCCGGTGCATTGTTCAATTGCAGTGCCACTTTTAAAAAGGGCATTTGCGTGTTCGAAAATCCCTTAATTGAGCGATTAGGTGTTCTAAAACGACCTAAATCGTTCAAAAGCGGACGCTGAATTATTAGCAGGGATTTGCTGTTAAATGGTAGATTCCGTAAATTATACAGATGGTTCAGCAAGTTGTCATTCTCCTTTTGTTCGCGGGTGCTGTCGCCTACCTCGGGTACATAGTATACAAGAGCTTCCGATCGCGTTCGGGTTGTGCGTCAGGATGTGGTTCGTGCGGCATTGACTTCACGAAGCTTCAGAAGGTCCAGAAAAAATCTCCGTCGCGCTAGCGCTCAGGCGAAAACCCGACTTCCCTCTGTACAGTTCCGACAGATTTCAATCTCGCTTCTTCCCTTTAACAGCGAGTTCCGGAACGCGTTGTATTTATCGCCACTCCAAACGTCGGAGAAGCGCATCGATTTAAGATCGCCGAGCACAAAGTGAGCATCCTTGTCGAAACAACAAGGCACTACTCTTCCATCCCAGGTAATGACGCAGCTGTGCCACATCTTCCAGCAGTGGTCGTCGAACCTGTTTTTGATTGACCACGAGCCATCGCTGTTTTTCCTGTATCTCGAGTAACGTTGATCTGACGGGATCAGCGGGGATCCGTTCTGGTGATCATAGATCTGCGCCGTTTTTAAAACCACCTGGTCTACTCCAAGCTCGCGCGCGAGCCGATATACTTCCGGGATCTGGTGTTCGTTTGGCCCTACGACCAGGAATTGTAACACGAGATGCGGAGTGCGCGAGCGCAGCTGTTTTTTCACCGCGACCATATTGCGCGTTCCCTCCAGCACTTTGTTTAGTGATCCGCCGATGCGGTATGATTGATATGCATCCTGTGTCGTTCCATCAATCGAGATGATCAACCGGTCAAGCGAAGAGTTGACCGTGCGCGCCGCTACTTCTTCAGTGAGGTAATGTGCATTCGTGGACGTCGCGGTGTAGATACGTTTGGATGCGGCGTACTTCACCATATCGAGAAAGGAAGGGTTCAGGAACGGTTCGCCCTGAAAATAAAACGTGAGATAACAAAGTGTTGGTGCGAGTTCATCGATCACATTCCGGAACAGGTTCTCATCAAGCATACCCGTCGGCCGGGTAAATGATCGCAGACCGCTCGGGCATTCGGGACATCTCAAATTACAGGATGTGGTCGGCTCGATGGAAATGCTGATCGGCAGTCCCTCGATACGTGGATGTTTCGCAGCTTTGGATAAGTGATATGAGCGAAGAACACGCGCGACATTCCGGGCGCGCTTCCATGTCATTTTGGAAGCCAGATTCAGTCCGTCCGTTACACCGCCAATCATGCCGCAAGATAGTTTGTAAAACCCGAAAGCTGTTTATCTTTCGGAGATTTGGCTACATGAAGAAAATAACAGGCTTATTGTTGCTCATGGCAACCCTTTGCCACGGGCAGGTTCAACTTTCTGACAGGGCGGAGATATCAGTGCTCACACTTGGGCCGTGGCAAGGTGAAGTTTTCACGGCATTCGGCCACAGCGCCTTTCGTGTTTACGATCCGGTTCGGCGCATAGATGCAGCCTACAACTACGGTGTATTTGATTTCGATCAACCGAATTTCTATTTAAACTTCGCGAGGGGAAATAACATGTATATGCTCGGAGTGATGAGCTATCCACACTTCGAGTACGCCTACATGTCAGACAACAGGTACATTCACGAACAAATATTGAACCTTCGTCCCGACCAAAAGCAAAGACTATTTGATTTCCTTCAGTGGAATGCAAGGCCGGAAAACCGTGAGTATCTCTATGATTATTTTTATGATAACTGTGCGACGAAGATTCCCGAGGTAATGCTCAAGGTTTTTGGCGATTCGGTAGAATTCGACGGTTCATACATCAAAACGCGCTACAGCTTTCGCGACCTGACCGACATTTATCTCGAACAACAACCATGGGGAGATCTTGGCATCGACATCGGCCTGGGACTTCCTACCGATAAGATCGCCACACCTTACGAATACATGTTCCTGCCTGACTACGTTGAATCAGGCTTTGCTAATGCAACCATACTTGCGAACGGAGAACGCGAACCCCTGGTGAAAAAAACCAACATTATCTACGAATCACATCCGGAGGAAAACGCGACAGGCCTTTTCACACCGCTGATCGTCTTTACAATGTTCCTGCTCGTCACAATGATGATCAGCTACCGCGATCTGAAAAGAAATGGGATCTCGATGTATTTTGACGGCGTACTGTTCACCATCGTTGGGTTTCTGGGATTGTGTTTGCTGCTGTTGTGGACCGTCACCAGCCATCATGCTGCAGCCAGGAACTTCAACTTGCTCTGGGCGCTGCCAACGCATCTGATAGCGGTAATTGCTTTTGCACGACAACCGGCCTGGTTGAAAAAGTATTTTCTGATCGTGAGTATTGCAATGGGGCTTCTGCTTGTGGTGTGGGTGTTCTTACCGCAGGACCTGCACTATTCCCTGATCCCTTTAGTGATAGCCCTCGGGATACGAGCCTACGTACAGTACCGGATCAGGAAGTCGGTAGTGTGATAATGAATGAGGAGCCTTTGCCCGGGGTGGATTCCATTGCGATCGTCCCATGCATCTTCGCGACGGTTTCCTTGACAATGTATAATCCAAGTCCGGAACCCTTCGACTGAAAAGTGCCGCGGTAGAACATGTCGAAAATCTTGCTGTGGTGTTCCGGATCAATACCCATACCGTTATCCGAAACGCGCAGTTTGATCGTCCCGTTCGAGTTGCTTACATGGACTTCTATCCACTGATCCTTTTTGTGAGGATCGTGGTATTTGATCGCATTAGCCATCAGGTTATTGAGCACGACGCTCAACCGGTTGCGATCAGCATTAACGGGATGCTTTAGGGCAACCTGCGACTGAAAGGCTATCGATTCGGCTCCCTCAATGTATTTGAGGTTTTCAGTAACTTCTGTAACCAGAGCCTGGAAGTCGACGTGCTCCGCTTTGACCTCCGTGCGTGCATTTTTGGAATAATCGATAATATCCTTGATGAAGAAGTCCAGTTTATCAACGCGATCGACCATCATCGAAAAGTATCGCTGCAGTTTTTCATCCTTGTTCTCTATCCTGGCAATATTAACCAGCCCTTTGATTGACGAGAGCGGGGAACGCAAATCGTGAGACGTACTGTAAAGAAAACGGTCCAGTTCCGCATTTGTCTTTTCGAGGTGAATGTTCTTGGCGTGAACTTCTTCCGCAAGCTGTTTTAGCTCGCGTTCGGACGATACGTTGAGCTTCTGCATGAAGTTCACGCAGATGATCGTGATGCCTGCGGAGGAAACAGCATTGACCGCGAAAAAAACACTTGCGTTGGCCGGGCCTGGAAATTCGACTTCCCTGAGAACGTCGAAGTCTGTCATAACGAGTAATATGAGCAACCCTACCGGAAGCGTATTGAAAAAATAGCGCAGGTGCCTTTCAGAGGCTTCAAATAGTGCGGATGAGGCTACGATCAGCGGAAAATAATAGAGATATATGCCTATATCTCGCGGAAGCACACTGACAAAAAATATCAGGAGCATATTCAGGGAAAGGAGCACGAAGATCTTCGAAGCCTTGTGGTACTTCCAGCGGGAGAGCATGTAGGCAAAGAAGATGATCAGTGCGAAGAGGGCATCTATGATGGCAGATTTATACAGGCCCTGGAAAGAGTCCAGCAATACGTGAAAAGATGCCAGTATAACGCAATACAGACACAGCCTGGCAACGAGCACGTTCCTTTTTAATGAGCTGAGCAACACCGGTTGAGATCCACATTCGTCCTGAATCATTGCTCAATATTACCGGGGATGCCCGAGCAATTATACGCGCGCATACAGCGGCGGTTACCCGTGTAAGATTTTCCGTGATTGCGCAAGCTCAAAATCGACCAATAGCCGATCCGTGAGCTTCTGGCTACAGGTGCAAGGGCCTGTTAGCAGTTGCGGCGAGGCAGGCTTCCTTAACGGCCTCCATATACGTCGGGTGTGCATGTGACATGCGGGCCACGTCTTCGGCTGATGCCCGGAATTCCATCGCAGTCACTCCGGCAGCGATCATGTCCGCGGCCCGGGCGCCGATAATGTGAAGACCCAGTATCTCATCCGTTTGCTTGTCTGCGAGTATTTTTACCACGCCATCCACATCCATACTGGCCCTGGCGCGCCCGAGCGCTTTATAGGGAAAGCTTCCGGTCTTATAGGCCCGCCCGCTGCTTTTTAATTGTTCCTCGGTAAAACCTACACTTGCCACTTCAGGCCATGTGTACACAACTCCCGGGATGAGTAGATAATTGATATGCGGCTTTTGCCCAGCCATTCTTTCGGCGACAAACACGCCCTCCTCCTCAGCCTTATGGGCGAGCATCGCTCCGCGCACTACGTCACCAATAGCGTAGATATTGTCAACATTTGTTCTGAGATGTTCATCAACCTTGATCTGTCCCTTCTCGGTTTGTACGCCCACCTTCTCCAGCCCGAGACCCTCGGTGTAAGGCCTTCGTCCAATGCTGACCAGACAATAATCGCCTTTTAGTTCGATGGTCTTGCCGTCCTTTGCCTCTGCTTTCAGGAGCACCTCTTTGCCTTTGTTTTCAAGAGAAGTGACTTTATGTCCGAGAAAAAAATCCATCCCCAGTTTTTTCGTCACTTTCAACAGCTCTTTCCCCATTGTTCCATCCATCGTTGGGATGAGGCTATCGAGGAACTCTACGACAGTCACCTTGGATCCGATACGAGCGTAGACCGAACCCAACTCCATGCCGATAACCCCTCCTCCCACGACGATGAGGTGCTTGGGAATCTCTTTCAGTTCAAGCGCCTCCGTACTGGAAATGATCCTTTTTTTGTCGAAAGGGGCAAAAGGAAGAGGAACGGGTTTCGAACCCGTGGCTATAATCACCTTTTCTGTCGTAAGTGTTACGTCTTTGCCGTTCCCTGTTACTTTGACTGTATTCTTGTCGATGAAAGACCCGACCCCGGTATGGATATCTATCTTATTCTTCTTCATGAGGAATGCGATACCATCCACGTTAGATTTTACCACATCGCCCCTCCGCTTGATCATCTGTGTAAAATTGACCTTTGGTTCCGGAATATCGATGCCGTGCTCGGCAAAATGGGTTTTGGCATTCTGAAAATGTTCAGAGGAGTCGAGCAGCGCCTTCGAAGGAATACAACCAACATTCAGGCAGGTCCCTCCCAGTGTGCTGTATTTTTCAATGATTGCCGTCTTAAAACCAAGCTGTGCGCAACGGATTGCCGCAACATATCCGCCTGGCCCGGAGCCAATAACTATTACGTTGTATTGCATAAGTCTCTATGAAGTGATTATACACATGAAGAAAATGTTCAGTTGTCTCCCGATCAGATACCGAGGATCAGTCTTCCAGGATCTTCCAGCATTTCTTTCACCCTGACAAGGAAACTCACTGACTCGCGTCCGTCGATAATGCGGTGGTCGTATGACAATGCCACAAACATGATCGGTCTCACCACCACTTCACCGTTCTTCACAACGGGTCGCTCGACGATATTGTGCATACCGAGGATCGCAGCCTGCGGAGGGTTTATGATAGGGGTCGACAACATCGATCCGAACACGCCACCATTGGTAATGGAGAAGGTTCCCCCGGTCATTTCCTCGATGGATAACTTGCCATCGCGCCCGCGCGTAGCCAGCCTGATCACTTCGCTTTCTATCTGGTCAAAGCTTAATTTATCGGCATTCCTGATCACGGGTACAACCAGTCCCCTGGGAGTAGAAACGGCAATGGAGATGTCGCAATAATCGTGATAGATAATTTCCTCTTTGTCGATGGACGCGTTTACGGCGGGGAATTCCTTCAACGCTGCGCACACGGCTTTCGCAAAGAAAGACATGAATCCAAGTCCGACGCCGTATTTCTCCTTGAACTTATCCTTATACCTGGAACGCAGATCCATCACCGGTTTCATGTCCACTTCATTGAAGGTGGTAAGCATTGCCGTCTCGTTCTTGACAGATACAAGACGTTTTGCAATTGTTCGACGCAGAGAAGTCATCTTCTCACGACGCTCATTGCGCCCGCTCGCATCGGCGATTACCGGAGGTCCGGAGGGCGCCGCGGGTTTTGGCTTCTCGGCGGAAGGCTGAGCCTTTTGCGCATCCTCCTTTGTGATGCGTCCTCCGACACCGGTACCCTGTACCTGATTGCCTGCCATTCCCTTTTCGTCGAGGATCTTTGCCGCGGCAGGAGACGGATGTCCGGCTGCATACGACTTGTCACTCGTAACGGACTGGTTACTCGCCGGTGCCCCAGCCTCC
>CBFGXV010000037.1:0-10641 GCA_965652755.1 uncultured Chryseosolibacter sp.
AGAAGCAGGCTTCGAGTACCTGCTTGGTGATGGACTGGGATTAAACGGTGGCGTAAACTTCAAGGGATTGTTATCAGACGATCTCGACGAGGTTGCGCAGGGAAAGTACAACGATTTTATCTGGCAGGCCAAACTGGGGATAACCCTTTACCTCGGAAACTAACAAGACAACCATTTCATCTTTGCAGGCTTTTCATTGTAAACGGTACTCATAACGTTACGGGTACACGCAGATTGTTATTGCCTCGATTTTACGGCAGTTCTGAGAAAATATAGTACACCGGCTTTAACAAAAAACCGATAGTCAACACCTATCTTCGTCAACCGGCAGTAAAACACTCTTCACAATCATAATTCGGATATGCGTTACAGAATTGCAGTGGCCCTCGCTGTTGTATTTGCAGCCGGGCCAACATTCGCACAACAGTACTTCAGCCAGCCACCGTCGACCGCAGCTTACAATAGCCACCCCGTTGTAAAGACCGGTACCCTCAGCACTTCCACCGAAACGCAGACCGACGCAGCGAAGACTTCGCACCTAAAAAGTCCAGTGAGAAACAGTTGAAATCTTTCGGAGTGCGGCTTCCGCGCATTTAGGCTCACAGAAAGGCAGCGGAGAATTCGCATCGTACACACAAGAATGGAGCAAAGGCTCCTTACAAAAATCGGCAACAGCAGATTTTATCTCTAAACACAAATAAAACCACCTTATTATGAAAAAGAATCTTTTAACCATCCTGGCGGTAACACTTACCGCAGGGTTCGCACTCGCTCAAGGCAACGTGAGCACAGTTACATCCACGGGTGATGGTAACGCTGCAACCGTTTCACAATCCGGAGTAACAAATGTCGCGGATATTACGCAGGTCGGCAATTCGAACAACGGACAACAAACCCAGGGTGGCACCAGCAACGAGGCATACATAGACCAGTCCGGATCGGCGAATACAGGTATCCAATATCAATACGGGGAAAGCAACGCCGCACAAATTAGCCAGGACTTGAGTGGAACGTCGAGTGCCGGCAACTATGCATATCAATACCAGAGCGGAAAAGACAACGACGCCAGTGCCTTACATTACTACACCAACGAGAGGTCTTACCAGACCCAATTTGGGCAGAATAACAAGGCTATCACTGATCTATGGAACAACAATAATTACAGCAACCAGTACCAAAGTGGAAGCTGGAACCACGCTCAGACATATATTTCTGGAAATGCTAATGTTCTTTCGCAATACCAGTTCGGCACGAGCAACTGGGCGTACATTGCTCAGACCGGTGCTAGTAATTCATCTACCCAATGGCAAAATGGAACCTCTAATGCATCCACGGTAAATCAGGTAGGGAGCCAGAATCAGAACATGCAGTATTCATGGGGCAATTCTAACTCAACGAATACTTACCAAAACGGCTCGGGCAATGAAGCCATTCAGCTACAGGGCATTGTCGACTCAGAAGGTTATCTCGATTGGGGAACATCGTCAACCAACTCTAACTCCGCCGACATAGACCAAATCGGAGAGGACAATTTTGCTCATCAGGGCCAACACGGGGAAGGAAGCAACCTCGCCGCTATGCTGCAGCAGGGAAATTTGAACAACGCAAGAAGCATGCAAACGGGAAGTAGCCATAACAGCACAATTACCCAGGTGGGCAATAGCAACGTTGCGAATGTGAACCAGACCAATTAATCGGTTTAAGCAGGAAGGATCAAAAGAAACTTCCTGCTTCACCTTTATCACTTTACTATACAAGGGTTTGACAAGTTAGTCCGACGACGGGCCAACGATAAATGTCAATAAACCCAACCAGTTATCCACAATCAAAGAAATCTCATGAAAAAAAGTATTCTAGTCTTTGCATTGAGCATCGGCACATCCCTCGCCTTTGCCCAAGCCAACGTAAGTACTGTAAGTTCTACGGGATCCGCGAATGCTGCCAATGTATCCCAAACCGGAAATGCTAACATTGCCGGCATCACACAGGTTGGAAGTAATAACACCGCGAACCAGACACAAAGCGGAACGAGCAACGACGCCTACATTGACCAAACACAGACCGGAAATACCGCCACCCAAATACAAAGCGGTACAGACAATCACGGGCATGTGTGGCAAATCCAAAATGCCGATAACAATAATGCCCTTCAAACACAATCCGGACAATTTAATGTGGCCTACGCCGATTTCTGGCTTGGTCAGTGGAACGCCAGCAACCAAACTCAAAACGGTGAAGGAAACTTTGCTTTTGTCCAATTGCTCGGCAATAGTAATAGCGGGACGCAAACACAAAACGGTACGAGCAACGAAGCCTGGCTTTATGGCTATGGTACTTCCAACCAGGGTCATCAGCGTCAGTCAGGTACCGACAACTATGCCTACATGTATCAAAACGGGACCTCCAACATGGGGGATCAGTGGCAGAACGGTGATCTCAACGCTGCCAGTCTGCAACAGCTTGGATCAAGTAATATTGCCTATCAGTGGGTTTACCCCGCCGGTGCCAGCAACCGTGAAATCACGCTTCAAAACGGTACCGGAAACAGGTCCTTCCAGATCGTTCGCGGCACCAAAAACCTGGCTGACATTGATCAGAGTGGTGAAGACAACACCGCGGAACAAGGGCAGGGATGGATTGGGGCCGGCGGCGCCTTTGGGTCTTTTAGTTCTAACAGCGAGTCACACGGCAACAACGCAGACATAGAACAAGACGGAAGCGGAAATTGGGCAGAACAATATCAGCGAGGACCGGGCGGTAACGTAGCTATCACAACCCAGAGCGGAGATGGCAACAACTCCTTTACGAATCAAATTGGCAACGGCCACAGCAGCACAATTACTCAAATGGGTAGCGGAAATATCGCTAACGTCTTTCAAAGCAATTAGTTGATTTATTTTCAGGGGTTCCGGGATATTCCGGAACTCCTGATATTTCATAACGACGAAAAAAACGTTGATAATCTATGCAGCTCTCCCCTCTCAAATCTGTTTTAGTCGCAGCATTTATTTTATGGGCAAGTACACTCCCGGCGCAGACCGAAGACGCCCTCCTGCAACAACTCAGTGAAATTGCTGAGCAATCTTCTCCTTCCCCTGTTGGTGTAAACCTTCAGCAAAAAGGCTCGCTTAATGAAACCTACATCGTACAGGTCAGCGAGGCAAGTTCCAGCACGCTAACGGCCAGCCAGGCAGGGAATGCAAACACAATCAACGTGATGCAATCCGGAAACTATGTCAATATTGAAATTTCCCAAAGAGGCGATGAAAATCTTTACGAAGCTGACGTGGAAGGCAACGATTCCAGGATCGATGTAAGTCAAAGTGGATACGAAAACTTTATCTTCCAGTCACTGATACTCGGCAACAGCGCAATCACCATCCAGCAGAACGGGAGTCAAAATGAAGTCATACACACCGGAACATACACCAATTCCGGCATACAGATACAACAGCAAGGATCGGGCATGAGGGTGATCATTCAAACGAATTAATGATAAACCCCGCTCACTTTTAACACCTGAAAACTGGCACCTGACGCCGGTTTTTTTTATCTTTCTACATTGCTGTTTATGAAAATCCCTCTTTTAAGAATTTTCGCAGTTTTGACCATTTGCCTTGGCGTCTTCTTCGCCTGCAATGAGAACACGGTCGATCCCGTCTTCTACGGCTCTCTCCAGGGCGCCGTTATGTATAAGTCGTCTGGATTGCCCGCATCCGGAGTTGAGATCACCACAACTCCTGCCACATCCGCCGTTGTAACCGATTCAGAGGGTAATTTCAATTTAACAGATATCCCCACGGGGGAATACTCCGTTGCTGCGAAAATCGATGGTTATAAAAACGCCACTGTTAAAGTGATGGTGACACGCGATAATACAGCAACGATCGACCTGCAAATCGAAGCCGATGCCTCCGCGCCCGATACGCCCGGCGCATCTATTCCGCTCGATGGAGCAGAAAATATCGAACGATCAATTACCCTGCGGTGGAGTTTCAACGAAAAAAATGACGACCCCATCACTTTCGACGTCGTCCTTTTCGAATCAAACCAGTCTATACCATTGCTTGATCTCGAAAACTACGCGGACACGATAGTTAATGTTACCGATCTCAAATTCAACACAAATTATTTCTGGCAGGTTAACGCAATCAACAGCGCAGGTACAGTCACATACGGCAAATTGTGGACGTTCAAAACCAAACCGTTCCCGGACAACCGCCTTCTCTTTTCCTCGCAACGCGATGGCAACTACGAGATCTATTCAACCGATGAAACGGTCAACAATCTCGTGCGACTGACCTTCTCCGACAAAGATCAGGTGTATCCGAAGTTTTCAAGTGACCGCACCTCCATCGCTTACGCGGAGAACACGGACCTGTCGTATCATATCTATATCATGAGTCGCGACGGATCATCTCCCCTAAAAGTAACAACCCTTCCCATCGCTGGTTATCACAATGATGGAAGAGGATTTTGCTGGTCGCCCGATAATGGAAAATTATTATACAGTCACTACGACAAACTTTACACGATCGACCGACACGGAAGCAACCTCACGCTCATTGCTACAGCGCCGGCCGGGCGAACTTTCCGGGCGTGCGACTGGACTGCAGCGGGCAATAAAATCGTAGTAGAAACAGTTGGCATTCTTCCCTATCAGACAGAGTTCCGGCTCATTGACATGGACGATGGATCCAACGTTGTGATCATCGGCGACGAACCCGGCACGTTACAGAGTCCTTCGTTCTCGATCGACGGAAACTCTATTCTGTTTACACATGATGTTTCCGCATTTGAATCCGAAACGGGTCGTCAGCTTGACAGCCGTCCCTTCGTCTATAACATTACCACGACAAACCGCACTGATTTCTCCAAGGATAAGGTCGCCGGCACGAATGATCTCCATCCGCGCTATTCTCCGGACGGCTCAAAAATAATTTTCGAAAACAGAAATAATGA
Organism: uncultured Chryseosolibacter sp.; assembly: GCA_965652755.1. Classification (GTDB taxonomy): domain Bacteria; phylum Bacteroidota; class Bacteroidia; order Cytophagales; family Cyclobacteriaceae; genus Chryseosolibacter. The sequence goes on from CBFGXV010000037.1 coordinate 4,963, forward strand.
TGGCACCGGCCTCCCTGCGGTGTACACATTTGATGTCAGCAAGAACCAGCGCGCAAAATTATTCGACCATGCCGGCATGCCTGACTGGCAGTAGTGATTGATGAATGGTGAATCGTCAATTCGTGAATAATTCATAAATCGTGAATGGTGAGTCGTGAGATGTCAGGGGCTAGTCTGTGTTTAATCATCAATAGCGAATAATCGGGTATTGTGCGTCATCAGGATCTGATGTCATTCGAAGAATGGAACTCCGGGCGTTGCGTACTTTCTCATTCCCTCCTCGTTGATCTCCACGCCGACACCTGGTTTCTCTGAAACGGTAATAAACCCGTCTGTTACCATTGGCCCGTCGAATGTTACAATCTCTTTGAACATCGGGTTTGAATGAAAATAGATCTGCCATTCCATGATCAGAAAATTCGGGACTGAAGCGCATACGTGCGCCGAGGCCATTGCACCGAGGTACGATGCTACCATATGCGGCGCAAACGGCACATAGTACAGGTTAGCAAGGTTGGCCATCCTTTGACCCTCGCCAAGGCCACCAGCCTTTTGCAGATCCGGCATTATGATATCCACCGCGCCGATCTCAAGCATTCTCCTGAAACCGTACGCGAGGTAATGATTCTCGCCCGCGCAGATTGGCGTGCTCGTTGACTCCGTAATGTAACGGTATGCCTCCACGTTTTCAGCCGGGATGGGTTCCTCCAGCCACATAAGATTGAGAGACTCGAAACGCTTCGCTACCTGCTGTCCGGTGACAGCATCATACCGCCCATGCATATCAACGCATACATCAATTTTCGGTCCCACAGCCTTTCGTACAGCCGCAATCTGGTTATACATTCTGTCGAGCTCAGCAGGGCTTGCCGTCCAGTTATAGAAATCATATTTATTGGGATCATTGCGTTCATCAATATCAAACTTCACGGCTGTGAAACCCATCTTTACGGCTTCCAACGCGCTGTCCGCAAACTGCTGTGGCGTGGGTGAGTTTGCGCGGTACAGCGCGGTATCACAGTAAACCCGCACTCTATCCCTGAACTTTCCTCCGAGTAACTGATAAACGGGAAGCCCAAGCGCTTTGCCGGTGAGATCCCAGAGCGCGCTTTCAACGGCCGAAAGCACGGCGATGTACATCCCTGACTGAGCGCCCTCAAAGAACCCGGATTTACGGATGTCTTCAAAAAGTCGGTGAACATTTAACGGGCTCTTGCCTTTGATCCTTTCCCCGAACATCTTCACAAGGTGATACGTGCCGGGCGTCGCATCGACTCCTTCTCCGCATCCCCACACGTCCTGGTTGGTATAGATCTTCACAAAGAGGCTGTGTCCATTGCGAATATACCCGCACTTGATTTCCGTGATCTTCAGGTCACTTGGCGCCGAGGACATCGGGGTGCGTTCAACGGCCTTCTCTAATCCTGCTCCAAATGCCGAAAGACTTGCAAAGCTTAATGCGCTGGCCAGTGCCCCCTTGGTCATAAAAGAGCGCCGCGATTGATTATTTGTCATATGGTTCGCTTATAAGTTGAAATGAGTTTTTCTTACCAGGTCCTGTTCTTCAACAGTTCCTGGATCTGTTCTTTTGGTACGGGCAACTCGTCTATATGATCATTTAACCAGGCAGAAAAATCCTTTTCAATCGCATCCGACCATCGCGAATCAATTTGCCCAGGAGTATATTTTTGCTCACGCAGCCGTTGATGACCAAACATATCGCGCAGGCGCACGATCTCCGAAGTCTTCACAACTCTTTCTGCGAGGTGCGGAGGAATGAATATAACGCCGCCATCCCTTCCAAGGACAATGTCTCCGGGCATCACCGTGACATTACCGATACGCGTGGGCTGATTAATGCCAACCAAAGTTGTATTCAGTTCGCCATCCGGATTATTCAAATGATGCGATGGGTGATACGATCTGAAAAAAGAAGTAAAGGAACCGAGCTCCTTCAGTCCATTGATGTCTCTCACCGCGCCGTTGTAGACGATACCTTTACCGGTTTTAGCAAAGATGGAGTTGCCAAGGTTGTCGCCGATCGTAGGACCATCAAGGTGGGCGCCAAACTGATCAACGACGTAAACATCGTCTTTGACGAGCATGTCAATTGGCCAGGAGTTCTGGGATTTTATTCGGCCATCCTTCTCATGACCTTTTTTATCTATGACGCGGTGAATGTCGGGTCTTCCGGGCATGAATGTCGCGGTAAGTGCTCTGCCAACAAGCACACTGTCAGGGTTGATGCACATCCATCCGTCTTCGTAAGCGTACTTGAAGTTCTCTCCTTTAAGAACGGCCCATGCCTCTTCCAGCGTGACGAGTTTCATCCGCTTCAGGATTGCGTCCGGAACCTTCGGACGGCCATCTTTAAAACGTTCCCCTTTCCATTCCGGAGTGAGAAAGATCAAATCCTCCCTCGAGATCTGTTGAGCGTTGATGGATCCGGCCACCAACAAAAAAATGAACATAGAAAAAAAGCAGATTCTTTTCATAAGCGATTGATTGACGGATTAAAAAAAAATTGGAATCCGCATGGGCAGATTCCAATTTTGATTTGCTGATGTTTAAGGCACATCCCACCAGACGCGGGTGTCAAGATCATCCGCGCCCATTCGCGAGATCGCTGCATTGACGTTGTCGGTGTTTACTGAAATTTCAGAGTTTGGATAGGTAAGGCGTCTGATAAAATCACCAGAGATGTCTTTACCTGGAAAAGGATTCGGGGCAAGGTCCGGGAAGCCGCTTCTCCGGAAGTTGGCAAATGCTTCCGGTCCGTTCAGGAATGATGCGATCCAATACTCTTCATTGATCTGTTCGAAGGCCGTAGCATTGTCAGCGGCCAGGGGATGTGCCGAAATGTAAGCATTGATGTCAGCCGGCGCGATCGCTGACGCGGATCCATACGCCGCGAGCTGATTCATATGAGCGCGTATCCCGTTGTGATAGAATTCCTGCGCGGAAGTACCGGTAGTAAGCCACCCGCGTTGTTTCGCTTCTGCCAACAGCAACTGCGTTTGTGCAGCAGTTACAAAAAACGCAGGCGCAAATCTTCCCGCGAGCCGCAAACGGTCAATTTGTGTAAAATCGTAAAAGCTTGCCAAACCCAGGCTTGCAGCTACCGGGACAATGGTTGCATTGTCGTGTCCCAAAGGCATACCGATCTGGACATCAGGATCGGTAGATCCAATGGCAGGAACCTGTTCAGGACCTGATTTTGCACCTACATACCGGATGGCAATCGCTGACAGACGGGGATCATCGTTACTTTTTAAATGATCCACGAACGGCGCGGTCATGTAAAAGTTGGCGGCTTCAGTTGAATTCAACGTATTGCCTACTGGGTTAAGATAGTTATTGTCGTGGCGCATGACAGCGTTATCCGCATTGTCCATGATGACACCTGCCTGGAAAGCGCTGTTCGCTACCTGTGCAGCCTGTGTCGGATCGACCTTGCTCAGGCGCATTCCAGCGCGCAACAAGAGTGAATTTGCAAACTTCTTCCACTTGGCCACGTCACCGCCATACAGGATATCCGCTGATTCGATCCTGCCAGATGCGTTCAATGCCGCAGAAGCTTCACTGAACTCCTGGATGAGGTCCGGATAGATATCCTCCTGTGCATCGTAGGCGGGGAAAAATACCTGATCAATATATCCAGCACCGCCTTCCGCGTAAGGAATATCGCCATAGCTATCAGTCAGGACCATAAACGCGTATGCCTGAAGTATTCGCGACATGTTATATAGGTTGCTCCGATCCGGATCATCCTGCGTGCGATCGATAACGTCCCTGGTGTTCCTGATCACGTTGCGGTAGTAAGACTGCCACAGAGCCTGGGTGGATGCGCGGTTGTCCTGGTTGTAGTTTGCGCCGGTCAATACACCAGAGTTCGGCGAAATGATCTGTTGCACAATGCCGATCTCATAAACAAGCGATGAGCCGGGGAATGACGCGTTGATGACAGCGTTGTTCAGCTGAAACACAGGATCAATGGCAGTTGCAGCGGTCTTGCTGGTGTTGATCTCGTCAAAATCCTGATCGCAGGAGGTATGGAGTGTCATCAACACGCTGAGCAGAAAAGTGTATTTGAATATATTTTTCATGTTTGCGTCCTGTTAAAGTCTAACATTTAAATTGAAACCCATTCCCCTCGTTGTGGGAACACCCGTCGACTCCATGCCCACCACGTTATCGGAACTATAGCCAAAACTTTCGGGATCTATGTTATCAACCCATTTTTTCAGCATCAACACATTGTTCGCAACAAAGCTCAGGCGCACGCCCCGGACGGGAAAGTTGTCCGGGAGGAACTTTGTGAAATCATATCCAAGTGTGACCTGGCGCAGCTTCCAATAACCGCCGTTATACACAACGGGCTCGACAAGCGCTTGTGAGCGCACCACTTCCCAGTAGGGCTGAACCCCGGCAACGACTGTGTTGGGGTTGCCATCGATATCAACGCCCTCACCGATAATACCTCCCTCCGCTCTTCCCGGCAACGTCATCTTGTGCAAGCCATGACGTACGAGGTTGAAATTTGTGCCGGACAACATTTTGTTGCCGAGCTTGAAGTCGATCAGGAACGAGAATGAAAGACCCTTGTAAAGGATCGCGTTGTTGAAGCCTCCAACCCACTTGGGAAGGGCGCTTCCAAAAGTTACAAGGTCCAATGTGCGCAGCGGAATGCCGTTAGCGCCAAAGATCTTGCGTCCCTGGTCGTCGCGGCGATAACCAAAGCCTGCTATCTGACCCATTTCCTCACCGACGATCTGTCTGAGCTCTCCGTTAAATACGTGTGTTCCAACTGTAATTCGTTCGCCGGGAGTATCCGTAAGAAGACTCAGGACCTTCGTTTTATTGTAGGCAGCATTAAAAGTAAAATCCCAACGGAAGTCGTTGCTGCGAACGGGAACGATATTCAACAACATCTCGATACCCTTGTTTTCGCTTTGACCACTGTTGATACGTGTATCAATAAATCCGGATGCATCCGAGATCTGCGCACTCACGATCTGGTCGGTGGTGAGCTTGCGGTAGACGGAAACTTCAAGACCCAGGCGGTTGTCCAGCATCCGCATTTCAAGACCTGCTTCCGTTTCCGCAATGCGCATAGGCCTCAGGTTGGGATTCGGCAGCGTTGTCGAGCTCGGGCCTCCCACGGGCTGCAGCGCCCCGGATGGATTGGGGATCAGGTTTGCGTTGACATTGTAGAATAGTACATCTGAATATGCCGGCACAGAGCTGTCACTACCAACCTCCGCATATGCAACCCTGAGTTTTCCGAATGAAAGCCACGTTGGCAGATCCATCGATTCTGAGAAGACATAGCTTGCGGAGATCGAGGGGTACAATATGCTCCGGTTTTCAGGTGAGAGGGTGGAGAACCAGTCATTGCGAAGGGTTCCGTTCAGAAACAAAAAGCGTTTAAAAGATAATTCGGCCGAACCGTAAACTGAATTAACGGCGTACTCATTAAGGGAGTAAAACGGATCTTTAGCGCGTCCGTTCTGAACCGTATAAAGATCCCTCACTACAAAATCCGTGACCTGAACACTGTTGAGATCTGAGCGCTGGCTCATCTGGTTTCCACCCACAGTTAAGTTCAGTCCGATATCTCCGAATTCCTGTGTAGCCGAGATCAGGATGTCTTTGTTCACCTCGCGGAAACGTCTCGCC
>CBFGXV010000038.1:0-10358 GCA_965652755.1 uncultured Chryseosolibacter sp.
AAGTGCAAGTTGTCCGTAGCCATGTCCGTAAGCCTGCGGCCATCCCGTTTCAACACCACCCCAGTAGCCATTGACAGCGAGGCGCTCTTTGCTCTTGTTACTGAGATGCGCACCGACGGGGTTTACGCCAAAGGTAAAATCAACTTGCGCCCAGCCTGTTTGTCTCAGTTGTTCGTCCTTTAGTATATGCGCCACGGCAAACATGGATCCGCCCAGTGCGGGAGCGCCGCCGAGTTCTTTTGTGGCCGCGTGCGCCCATTCATCTTCGCTATGTACGCGATACTTCCACCAGTTGTTCGTTTTTTGTTTCATGTGAAGAGCCCACGCTGCCAGTTTCTCTCTGGTTCCGACTGGCGCTTTCCCCGGCGCGATCAGGAGGAACAGCGCAAGGGCCTGTGGTGTAATGTGCTCGGCATTGCGGATCCACCACATATGGCGGGGGTTGTTGAAATCCCAATTGTGAATAATGTCTTCTGCACTTTCCTGAGCCCACTTTAGAAACTGTTCAGGCTTGCCGTCCTTTTCATGCAATTCGGTCACGTACATGAAAAGGTTTCGCATAACGGACTGACCGAACGCATTTCCCATCTCGTTGAATTCCTGAAAACCGCGGTCCACCCATTTGGTGCTATACGTCCAGTACCTGACCTCCTTTTCGCGGTCGTACTGTTCCCAAAGGTCAAGACACGCTTTTCTGTAAGCCCGGTATTTTTCCTCCGACAAATACGGCTTGAGAAAGGAGTGGTATCCTGCGCACACAACGGCCAGTTGATCGAGTGTATTCCAGTAATCGTAGCTCATGCGTGGTTCTCCAACGTATCCAAGCGACCCATGTCTGTTTGCGACCGGGCCATTGTAGTCGCGATACTTGTAAGCGAAGTCGGCATGCCAGAGAATAAGTTTGATGAGATCGGGTACCTTGCCTTCGCCCAGTTCGTCTTTCCACCTGTCGAAGAGCGCAGGGTTAGAAGCGTACAGTAACGATTCGAAGACTGTTTCAAGGCCGTACGCCCCGCCATCGCGTGACGGCCCGCCGCCATAAACTTTCGTCATGTCGTACTCCTGCAGCGAAGCATTCCCTCTTACGTCAACAAAGAAGTCATAGGCTAGCTTCGACGATATTCTTTCCATCAGATGATCGCCGATAGCAAAAGGCACCGAACGCCCATGTCCGGCGACTTCCACCAGATAATCCCCTTCGTTATCCGGATTGAACGCAGTGAACCATCCTTCGTGATTGAGGATCTCGCCTTCGAACACCTTATCTCCTCCGTTTACTTTCAGAATGTAAAATTTGGTTCCGTCAGGCGCTCCATAGCACACAAATCTTTTCGATTCTGCCAAGTTATAACCTGCCTGGTTGACCAAGGGTCGCCACTTACCGTTGTCGGATACGGACTGGGCAATCGTTTCGAGAAAAGTCAGGAAAAAGGCGATCGTCAAAATGGTTTTCATAGTATTTATTTACAGGACAACACGGGCATTCCAGCCGCGCGCAGACAAAACAAGTTGGAAGCTATTCCTGATGAAACAGAATATTTTCTCTTGTGACTTTTCCTTTGCGATCCGTTACGCTGATGACGAATTTTGGTTTTCCTGATTTTTCGGGAAAAGGAATTGTAAACTCGAACGGATAGTGGGCATCGGACAAGGTTACCCGCTTGTTGTTCATCGTATACTCAAGTACTGCTTTCTGGACTTTTTGATCATCGTCGCGAAGGTAGACGTATATTGTTCTCAGTTGTTTTCCAAAATCGAGTATCATCGCTTTGCCGTTGACTTTTTCCAGTGAAATCAAACCGGGTGTCTGACGCTCCTCACTTTTGAAGATCCGATCCTGGAATTTTATCGGGGCTGAGAGCCCTGCGATTTTTACAGCGCTGATCGAATGCGGTGCGACTTCGATCCCGAACTTCCCATTTACAAACCGCCTCTTGCCTGGTGCGCCATTGTTGATCCAGACTTTTGCGTCGTAGAAAGCAGCGAATTTTGAAAACAACGCTGTATTCAACGTCACATTAGAAGTTATTTTTTCGTCGGATTGATTCAGGAAGGCCAGATACAGTGCATCGTTTCTTCTGAACGCAACGTAGTTGAGTTGCTTTGAATCGGTTGCGAGTAATCCAGCCGGCATCCAGGGATAAACATTTTTGTCTCCATAAAATTCGCCGGGTTCGTGGCCGTAGAACTTGCTTTGAAGGTAGGCATAGCCTTCGATGTAGGTGGAAGGGATACTGATCTGTCCTTCGCTTTTTACATAGGCATCTGTAAAAAGGTAATCGACCAGGATCGACATGTGCGGCCAGATGTGATTAAAGTGGAAAGAATTTACGCTGAGTTCTTTAAAGGGCCGAAGGGGATAACCGGGTTTCTCGTATGCGGTCGTCCGCGCAGTATTGATGTGATAGCCAGGAAAGTTTGCATATCTTCCAATGATGGCGGCCCTTGCAGTCTGCTGCAGAAATTCGTCATTCTTAAGAAATCCGATGCGCAACATCCAGGGCGCATAATTGGCCATAAAGATGGCCCGGTGACCTGCACACGTTCCGGAACTTTCCGGAGTGAGCCCTGTTTCCGATAATTGCCACGCAGGAACTACTTCTTCAGGTGCTCGCATTACTGCGTGTCCCTTGTTCTTCAGATACCAGTAGTGAGGCGCCTTGTTTCCTTTGTTCACGAGTATCGAGTCATCGGGAATTTCCGGAGAGTACCAGCAAAACATAGTATACTGTCGGGCGCCGGATTGCGCGGCGTCCAGGTATTTCGAATCGCCCGTAACTTCGTAAAGTTGGAATAAATTGATCCAATCGGGAGTGAATCCATTCCAGAAAAAAAAGCCTCCCTCAATGTTGTCAAAATCATCCGAAGGTTGTTTGACTCGTCGTTCAAGGTACTCGTCAGCGCCCTTCATCGCTTTTTGAAGGAACAGTTTCTCATTGGTTGCCCGGTAGATCGCCAGCGCGTTTTGCCACGTGTCGCCACGTTCGGCAACGTTGAGGTTACGTGTCCGGCTATTTGAGTATTCCTGTTGTGCGAGGTCCATGAACGCTTTGCTCTTGCCCCCCGACACCTGATACAAGGCGGTCAGCTCACTTATCGGCGCCACCGGCCCGTTCATTTTTCGCGACGGATTCTGGATCTTCTGCGTCGAGTCAAGCGTGAACAGAAATTTCTCGCGGGAGATCAGGAACTCCATAATAGGGTAAGCGCGCTTCTGATAGATATCTTCCCGGTCTGCAAGCAGCGCCATCTGCAGCGGATTCAGCGATGAAACATTTTTGACAGCGCCTGGCACATCAGTTGAATACGCACATCCTTTCAAACTGTCGACGAACATGCTGTATTCACTCATGCCGTAATCGAGCATGTTATCAAGCGTCTCGTTCAGCGTGTGTGATGTATTTCTCCTGTAATCTTTGAACTGATAGATCTCACGGGCAATATCTTCAAACGATCCCGTTACGCCGGATTCTCCCATATACAGTTGCATCCGGAAGGTGAATGAAGTTCCCTTGTCCATTTCGGAACCGATGCCACCTGGCGCTGGTGCGAAAAGCATGGGTTGAGCCATACCGTCCTCGGTCCGCAATGCGATACCAAAACGACTGTTATCCAATAGCGGCAGGGGATCAAACGCAAACTCTTTCGGGTCGGCAACGACACCAACACAACCGTTGTCATCGCATGCTAACGCGGAGGGTACTGGACACTGATACGCAAGGGTCAGGAAACTCTCTTCCGGGAATCGCTTTTCCTGCCAGACCATTGGTTGCCAGATAGCGGATATTTTTTCCAATGGAGTTTTTGGAGCGCCGACATAGCCGACTGAGTAAAAGCTTTTTCTTGATACTTTGAGAGAATATTGCAGTACAGGAAACGATGTGTCATTGCTGAAATAAAGCGTCGCCGATAAAGCGTACGATCCACTTCCCGGAAAGATAAATTCAATTTTGCTCCCTTCCTTTTTGTGTCCCACTGCTTGTTGGCGCGTGAGGTTCCCGGACCGGAAAACATTCGCCGTGCGATTCCGATTATTGCCTTTGAGGATCCTGTCATCAAAACCATCACCACCGACGTCGCTTCCTGCGTTATCTGAATGAAGGACACTGGCTGCATCCCCAGAAGCATTCTTCCAGGTCACAACATTGTACATCACGTTGTCAATTCCTGCCGGCCTCATCGCCATGCCCGGATCTTTCTCAGAGGTGATGACAACGAAGTCGGGTCTGAACTTCCATTCCTTGCCCGTTGCTGTTTCTTTTACGACCCACGCATGATCGTCTTCCACAAAGACCTCAAACCGGTCGTTACGTATTTCGGGTCCCGGATAAAGAAGTCCGGAGAAAATGCTCAGGATAGTGAGAGCGATAAACATCTGATCAGGCTTTGGTTTCTGAATGTGGTTCCAATACGCTGCTGGGCGCCGGTGTTCGCGAAGCTTTGAATAGCCAGAGTGCGACAACAAATATGAGGGCTCCCACAACAGTCACCAGGATGACTGCTGTTTTTGACATCAGCCCCAGGATAACGATCAGCGCACCGATGATCAACAATGTGATGGCCATAACTTTGATTCCATACCTGTTTTGTTCGCCTGATTCCGTTTCTTCGTGTTTGGGTTTATCCTCCTGGATGGTTTGATATTGAAAATACTGTTGGCGTGTCCCCTTGGTTTTCCGCGCATATACTTCATATAATCCCAGCAACGTGAAAGGAAGCAGGGCGCCCAGCAGCATTTCCTCCGGCCTGTTGAGGCTGATACCGAGCCACGCAGGAGTGACGAATTTGAAAAGCAGATTGATTGTGAGACTGATCACTGTGCACGCCCATATCGACCTTCCTGTGTGGACTTTGGAAAACAACGCCCAGATCGGCGGCCCATAGATGGAGCATCCAGTAACCGCGCCGATCGTCAAAACCACTTCGACGATGCCGCCCGCTGCGGGCACGATAAGCGCGACCCCGATTGTAGCCAGTCCAAAAACAACGGTGGTGATACGCGCGACCTTCATGAGCTGTTGTTGCGAGGCATTGGGCCGGACAGCTTTGTATATGTCGTTCGTGAAAACAGCGGCGACCAGGTTGAGGGTCGTGTTAACGGAACTTGCCGTCGCGAAGATCATCCCGCCAAGCATCAAACCCAGCATGCCAACCGGTAGTACCATCTTGCACATGAGAAGATAGGCGCCTTCATTTTCAAGTCCCGCAAGGTCCTGTCCCACAACCCTGTAGATCATGGGAGGCAACATCCATATCACGGGGCTGATCACGTACAGGAAGCTGAAGAGGTATCCGACCTTCCGCGCGTCTTTCGCCGTCTTCACTGTTGTATAACGCTGCACATAGGCCCAGTTGCCACCGATAAAGATCATATTGTAGACAGCGAAGGCAAACAGGAACCAACCGGTGTACTCCGCATTGACGATCTGAAAAAAGTTTTCGGGAGCCGTTTCGATAAAGGCGGAAATACCACCGGCTTTCTCAAATGCGAGCGGCACGACAATGATGACGGCAGCCATGAGGATCACGAACTGCAGCACATCGGTGATCACGACGGCCCACAGACCGCCAACCGCTGTGTACAGTATTACTCCAAGTCCCAGCGCGATAATGGAGAAATTGATGGAAATACCACTGGAGACATTCAACAATTTAGCTACGGGATAAAGAAATGCTCCTGTGTAGCCGAGCGAAAGGAACAGGATGAGATAAGTATAATATTGTTGTACTTTTTTTCCGAGCCGCTGGCCGATAAATTCTCCGGCGGTGAGTATCCGCGCGTTCTTCCATCGTGGAGCGATGAACATGCCGATGAGGAATCCGCCAATGCACATGGTCCACTGGATGGCGACTGCCACAAATCCATACTGATACGCGATCGATCCCCAGACCACAAAGGTTCCGGCCGAAAAAAAACTCATGAATAATGCAATGCCATTGATCTCCCATGGAACGCTTCCGCCTGCGGCGAAAAATGATTTCATATCCTTCCCCTGTTTTCCGAAGGCCAGACCTGCGACGACGATGATGACGCAGAAGAGTACGATAACGATGTAGTCGAGATTATTCAAGGTTCTGGTTCAGTTCAAAGTTAGTCTAAGGTTCAAAGTTCAAAGTTTCAAGTTCAAAGTTCCAAGGTTGTCGCTTGTTTGCCCTGAGCTTGCCGAAGGCTCGAAGGGCAGTGTTTTGGGCTTTAGTTTAAGGTTGCATCTCAACGGTAAACACTTGTAACCCATAAGCAGGCAAGTTAACCGTCCACTCATTTTTGGTTCCGACGGATGTCTTGTTGCCCGCAAGGTAAACTTCTTTCAATTTTAATTCTCGTTCTAACTTCGTCACATCAATGGCGATCGGAGATTCAATGGGTTCGTTAATTGCATTCATCACGACGACGAATAGTTTCTTTTTTGACGGCGAAAGCGCAGTAATGAATTCTATATTCGGATCTTGTATGTTTACAAGGCCATCGCGGATGATGAGCGACGCTTCTTCTCCGTAGATCTTGCCCGGTTCGAACCCATAACTTTGATGCGGGCCGACTTTCGGTGCGACGAATCCTCGGGGAAAACTGACCTGCCCTTCAGATCTCAGTTCCGCCTCGGCCATGAGGTAATCTGTGATCCATCCGATCTGCCACCACGCGTGATGAGGGTATGGTCCCGCACCGCGGTTCATGGTATCCCAATAGTAAGACGCGACACTGGTAGCCGAATCGACGAACGCATCGCGGCCGATCGCTGCCGCGCGCGCCATGTCAATGAAAATAGAATCTTTCGTCAGGTTGAACATACGCACGAACATCCCCGCATGACTTGCCAGTTGGATCGGTCCATGCCGTTGCGCGGAGCCCATGAGGCCGCCGTGCTCGAAGCTCAGTCCTGCTTGCGCGATTTGCCAGTCTTCGCGTGGCAGACCTTTCACATTCTTTATTTCGGTCGATGGAATCGGGTGCGTATAGACCGACGTTGTGTAGATCCTGGCAGTACGGATAGCGGCATCGCGGTACTTTTCGTCCTTTGTCAGCTCGTAAATGTCAAGGAAAGCCTGCGCTGTTTGTCCTGTTGCGAAATCAGGAGCGTAACGCGCATCGCCACATACGCCGATAAAGTGACCTTTGTCCACAGCGTTAGTGATAAGCCAGTCAGCGCCCTTAATCGCGCCGTCCAGATATTTCTGATCATGGAGCAAGCGGTACGCCACCACGAGTCCGTAAAACGTCGGACGAAGATCCGGAATATCTTTAAACAGAGGCTCACGCGTTTCGCGGTCGTAAGCTACTACCCAGCTCCCGTCATCCCGCTGCCACTTTAACAACTGGTCTCCGCCCAATGTCAGTCGCCTCATCAGCTCGCTGTTACCGGGTTCAAACAAAAGCATGTTGCCGATATCCAGCATCGTGTAATACGTGAGGCTGATGGGCTCTATAAATTCTCCCCATTCCTCGACAAATATTTTCCTTTTCGCAAGATAGTATTGTCCGATTGCAGCGCCTTGAAAAAATCCTGGTGCAGTTTCCTGTTGCTTCATCTTGAAGTTGAGTGCATAGGGAAGGACATTCTTTTTCAGGAAGGGATCTTCCGTTGCGGAAGCAAGCATCCACATCGCGCCGTAATCTGCGTTCTTCATGGCATCCTTTTCGGAGCCGACTACGCCGCCGAGATAGGATTGCGCGCCGATCGTAACACCTTCGAACTTCTCCAGATTCCACATCGATGTCTTTGTGTCGGTGAGATAGTGATGCATCTGCATGATCCTGTCAGAAAGTGACTGTTTGTTTTTCCGAAGAGAAAGTCCCTGCCTGAATTTATATACATCATACACCGTGTGTGTCAGGTTGTCAAACCAGCTCCCTGACATGAGGCTGAAGCGGAATTCAAACTGAATGGTGTCGCCTTGCTGAAGTTTTGACTGAGGCTGATCCAGCACAGGAAAGTATAGGGTAGGGGTTAATTCACCTTTCCGGTTTCTGTGCGATAGTCCGATAGACCAGTCACTTTGTGTGTTCTTGTCTTTTTTCCAGGGATCTCTTCCCAGTCCTGGTGATGGTGTAACAGCGAACGACACGCTCTCCTTTGTGTCTAATATCGATGTAAGCGTGCTGATCGTTCTTTCCCGGTAAAGCACGGGTCTGTCGGGAATGCCGTGTCCATAAGCATATGCCGCCGTGAAATCGCCATCGAAGTCATTGCTCTGAAAATACCCGGGTACGGTTGCCCACGTTACGTTCTGCTGTGAAACGGTAGCCAATGCAGGGCTTGCCAGCGAGTAATATCCGGCTTTCTTTGCAATGAGCGTTTGAGAAACCAGAACGTCGGTTGGGAACGCCGGGTCTATTTTCCAGGTTGAGCTGATCGACGCAAACTCGTGCTCAGTTGAAAACTGCAATCCGTTTTCGGTCGAAGATGCGCTTGTAGGAAATAAGTGGATCGGTTGACCGGCTGTGTTCAATGTCACCGGGTGGGTGGCTTCGGCCCAACCTTTTTTCTGATACTTGTAAATGGATTCGGGAAACACGACTCCTGTTGAAGTCTTGAAAACCGTCAGTGTAGTATCTGGCTTGCCTGCGCTGTAAAGGAATGTGTACTCTCCCGAGGGTGTTCCGACACTTTTCCATTCGTCACCAACTTTGATGTCCACCGATTCGGTCTTCCACCCCTCGTTGCTTTTTTTCCATACTATCTTTGTCTGATCACCTGAAAGCAGGAGAGACTCTTTCTCGCACGCAATCATGGAAAGACAGAGTGTTGCGATCAAAAATGCAGTCCCGCACCGGTGAAGTATGGTCATATCAGGATGTTTTTTTTAATAACAAAGAATTTCAAATACCGCAGCCGGAATATTCTCCGACGGATGTTCAACTTTTATCGTCAGGGTTTTTGTATCGACTGGTTTTTCAAAAACGACCTTGTTCACCGTTTGATAATTTCCGCATTTCTCGTAGAGGGTCTCGCCTTTATCATTCAATATCGAATAATTTCTCACGCAGAAAGGCATAACGTTTTCAGGGTGTCCCATGAGCACTGTCTCCATTGGGTGATCATAGTCCGTGTCAAATTTCAGGACCACCTCGCGGATAGACCGGGGCTCATTCCACGATAAAGTTAGTGAGGGATATTTATCTTTCAGGTCTGCTACCCAGGCGTTGGGTTCTGTCGTTGGCCGGGCGATCCCGTTCCGGATGTTCTCAGCGCCGAAGCATGCGAGGAGAGGGTTGAATTTGAGGGCGACATTCTCTCCTGCGGGCCGCCGCTGCGGGCACCAGAATTCGAAAGCATCCATGCCGATATCGTCGGGGGGCGTTTGCTTTCCGTAATTGGAGACTGCCGGGTTGATATGGTTGAATACGCTCAGGATCCCGGTTGTCCGGCGCGGCGAAAAATGTAACAGGATGTCGGGATTTTTTCTAAAGACGACAAAAGCGTAACATCTTTCCTTCATTTGTGATTCAAATGCAAGGGGAATACAATTGCGACCGGGCACAATCTTTATGACTTTTTCTTCGAGTATAATATCCGGGGTAAAGTTCCCTTTCTTTTCAGATACGCATAGCCAGACCGTTAAGGTGGTTTGGGTTGTGGCTTCTGCGTGTACCGTAAAGTGAGGTAATGTTCCCTTGTCAAGAGGAACAAGCTGCGCGACGGCAGGGTCGAGTTTTTTCAATATCCCGCCCTCGGGCAACTCGGCTAATAGCAGTTCACTTGAGGCTTCGACCTTTGCGGAGCTTACCAGGTTTTGATCGTCGCGGAAACGCATGTCAGGTATATACTGGCCGGCCCTGATGAGATCCTGTTGAAGTTGTTTCATCAGCTCTTCAGTGACAAGCTGGGCTGGAAGAAGTCCGAGCTTCCTGCACAATTTTGCAGCCATTCCAACCGCTTGCGCACCATAGGCACTGGTGCCCATTACGCGGGTGGACCCAAAGGCGACATGGCTGACGCTGATAATGCGCCCTGCCAGGAAAAGATTCTTCACGTTGCGGCTATAAAAACACCGGTACGGTATGCCAAAGATACCTTTGCTGTGCCACTGGTTGCATCCCGGTTTTTCACTGAAGACGCCGTCAGCAGGATGCAGATCTACCGACCAGCCACCGAACGACACCGCATCAGGGTGGATGCGCTGTTCAACGATATCCTGTTGACGAAGGATGTAATCGCCTTCGAATCTCCTGCTCTCGCGCTTCCCGGGAATTGTTCCGACCCATTCCAGCGTGAGGTTGGCAGCTTCTGGAAAATTGCCGGAATTTTTGATGTAGTTCCATACTCCATAAACTACTTTCCACAGTTCCCATTTAATCGTCTCCGTATCGTGTACTGTATCCAGCCTGCCACCGTATTCAATCCACCACAATTGGCAAC
>CBFGXV010000039.1:0-10072 GCA_965652755.1 uncultured Chryseosolibacter sp.
CGGAAGCAAATCTCTGATAACACTGGCTCATGAGCTGGGCCATGTCCAGTACCAATCAATGAACCTTGCCACGTATTTCAGGTATTATGCGATCAGTTATGGCGACAGAAGTTCCACACAGAAGAGTCTTGGCCACAACGACCGGGATGACAGCGGCAAATCAGCTATAACCTTTGTTGGCCGGTTTCAGGAATACTTCCTCCGGTACATCAGGTTCGGGAATGCAAAACCGCAGTCATATCAGGTGTTGCTGAAAAACATAGAGAGAGAATTTAAGATTAAAGGGGACATCTGACTCTTCGCTGAATTAGGACTGAACCCTTGCATTTTCAAGGGCAATCAGAACCTCGATTGCAGGTGAGTTGTATCATTCATCCACCAAACAAGGCAGCTATTGTCCCCTGTTTCGGTAAAATCATAAACGGTTATGAAAAGGATATCGAGAGCGCGCGTGCATCAGCACAACACCTCCGCAAATTGCCCCGACAGCGAAGCGTGCTTGCACGACTGGAAAAAATCGAGGAGTTCATTCTGTACCATGCATTGACAAATACCTTGCTTGATCGATTTCAGAAAATATCACCTTCAATGTTTTCCCGGATCGATTCAATCGTAGATCATAAAGGGCGAAGAGTAGATGTGTATGTCAGGTTCATCCCGCGCAATAAAAGTGTCGATGGCACAATTGCCTCCACGAGCATCGGTCAAATGGATGATGATGAGCATGCAAATGTCTCGGAATACGGACCGCATACAGTATCAATTCATGTTTCGGTGGTAAAGCATTCATTGGTTATTCTGGCCCACGAATTCGGCCATGTCAGTTACCAGGTCCCTAACCTCGCTTCCTATCTTAAGTTCTTCCGCCGAGGCTATCAGGACAGATATATCCGGGATCAATATCATGGACACAAGCCAAGCGACCCGAGCGGCCAAAAGGCTATCGCCTTCGAAAGGCAATTCAGAAGGGAAGCGCACCACTTCACTCAAAGAGCCAGATCCAAAGGTGTTGATCCGGTTGCAATCCGATATGATCTCGCGAAATTGCTCATTCAAAAAAAATAAGCGGATCGACGTTTTTGTTATCTTCGCCTGTTAAACCATGAACGATATCATGCGAAAGATTCTTACCATCATCCCCTGTCTGCTCATAGCCGCCACCGTGGTGGCGCAAAGCTGGGAAACCCTCTCCACTGAAAACACCTGCACCAATCGCCATGAGAACGCGCTTGCGGCAGTTAAAGGCAAACTTATCCTCCTCGGTGGTCGCGGCATTAAACCTACGGAGTCATTCGACCTCAAGAGTAAGAAATGGACGCAACATATTGAGACACCCATCGAAATGCACCATTTCCAGGCAGTCACATTTCAAAATGAAGTGTGGGTATTGGGCGCATTTACGGGGGGTTATCCACACGAAACACCTATCCCGAACATCTACATCTTCAACCCTGGGAAAAATGAATGGCGCGTGGGGCCCGAGATTCCTGCAGACAGGCGGCGCGGGGCCGCAGCGGTGTTCGTCTATAAAGACAAAATATACATTGTGTGTGGGATCCAGGACGGGCACTGGGACGGGCACGTCGCATGGATGGATGAGTACGATCCAAAAAGCAAGCAGTGGAAAAAGTTGCCGGACGCTCCGCACGTCCGCGACCACGTGCAGGCCGTGGTCCTTGACGACAAGATCTACATCGCCGGCGGACGCCGGTCCACGGCGAGGATCGGACAGGTATTAAATACGACGGAAGCAGCTGTCGACATCTACGATTTCAAATCCGGCAAGTGGTCCACGCTTCCCGAGGGTTCGAACCTTCCGACCCTGCGTGCGGGTAATGCTACCGTTGTGCTGGACAAGAAAGTAATCGTTATCGGGGGTGAAAGCGGCGAACAGGTTCCTGCCCATAATGAAGTCGAAGCATTAAATACAAGGACAATGCAATGGGAGAAACTGGCGCCCCTCAAGCAGGGCCGCCACGGCACCGGCGCGGTCGTTGTCAATGGAAAGATCTACACTGTTGCGGGGTCCGGCAACCGCGGAGGCGGACCCGAATTGAACAGCATCGAAGTGATGTCTAATTAACCCCTGCGAACGACTATTCGCGCAGATCCCCGATCCGAAAGGTTCGAGTCTAAAGGTGAACAAGGTCTGAGTTTCGGTACTCAGACCTTTTTTCATTTTTGTCGGCATTAGAATTACGGTCCGTCGTCCGAAAAGAGCATGACATCGAAAATCCACAGCCGTGGTTGAAAGGTTTGCTTCGCCGGCCTCCCATCAGTAAATCGATAAGACCGGCTTCTGCCTCAACCACATTATTCTTTATATTTACTTTAAACCACATCATATGAGGACGCCGAATCTCGCTCTGTTTTTTCTGATCTTCCTGCTCTTTGCTTTCTGCTCCGACACCGCTAAGGAAACCATTACCGACCCGGCCGGCTACAAAACCACGATTGCCTTCCCGCAGCTTTCATTTACAAGGCCGGTTGACCTCCAACATCCCACCGACAACACAAACAGAATTTTTGTGGTAGAGCAAGCGGGGATCATTTCTGTTTTTCCGAATGACCCGGGTACTTCCGTTAAAAGGACTTTCCTTGATATCAGCCAGAAAGTTGACGACGAGGGGAACGAAGAAGGCTTGCTGGGATTGGCGTTTCATCCGGAGTACCAATCCAACGGTTTCTTCTATGTGAATTACACGGCATCGAATCCGAACCGCACCGTGATCGCGAGATATAAAGTCTCATCTTCAAATGCAGACCAGGCGGACCCGGCGAGCGAAACAGTACTGTTGACATTTGAACAACCATACAGCAACCACAATGGCGGCCAGGTTTCATTTGGCCCCGATGGATACCTGTACATCGCCGTCGGTGACGGGGGCTCGGGCAACGACCCGCATGATCATGGACAGAACAGATCAACGCTGCTCGGCAGCATACTGCGCATTGATGTCGACAGGAAGGAAGGCGGTAACCAGTATGGCATTCCATCGGACAATCCTTTCGCAAAGAATACCAATGGATATAAGGAGGAGATCTACGCGTATGGTCTTCGCAATCCGTGGCGCTTTAGCTTCGATGCGGCGGACGGAACGTTGTGGACAGGAGATGTAGGACAGAACGCTTTCGAGGAGATTGACATTATTGAGAAAGGCGGAAACTACGGATGGAACGTCATGGAAGGAAACCACTGTTTCGAACCGCGCAACAATTGCGACCGCGCAGGGCTTAAACTGCCTATCCATGACTACGGAAGAGGAGACGGGCTTTCGATCACCGGAGGTTTTGTTTATCGCGGTCCTTCTCTGAAAGGTCTCGAGGGAAAGTACATTTACGCAGATTATGCTACACGCAGGATATGGGCGCTGGACCACGCAAACAAAAGCAAGGTAGCAAACAAGCTACTGCTTGAAGCGGGCTTCAACATTTCATCGTTTGGTGTAGATCAAAATAACGAGCTCCTCCTATGTGGCTTCGACGGAAAGATCCACAAGCTAACCCTGTGACTTTCCAGCAAACGAGCACAGGTGATTTTAACGAAATGCAGTGTTAGCCATCCCTCACCGTCCAATTCTTAATGGATTCGTAATGCCGTGATAAATGCCCGTTGCGTCTGTCAAATTATTTCGCCGGTATTTTCGCAGCCTGACGGGCGAGCAGCTTCCACACTCCATCCTGTTTCGTCCACACCATCAGAATAATGATATCGATCTTTCCCGGAGTTTTGTTGTTAAAGGAATCGCCCACCAACCGATGTCGAACGATCGCGTTGTCACCCGCCACGGTGATGGTTTGATCCTGCAATGAAATCGCCGTGAAGATTGAGCGCCCGAGGACGAACTCGTCGACAAACCCGGACTTTGTTTCCACCATACCGCTTGAATGACCGTAGCTGAGCTCCTCTGCTGCGAGGCTTTCAAGGATAGCCTTATTTGGTTTGATCATGACCTGCCGGAGTTTCTCCACCTGGGCTGCAACTTCCCTTTCATCATCAGTTCCGGACTTCTTCAGCCATGACGGATCATACTTTGCGCCAGCAGCGACCTGTACCATCGACATGCGAACCCGCGTCGGAAAAAAATTCTCATGATCCGCACGTCTGTGCGCGTGACCCTGTCCCCCGCTACTATCCTTGATCACCAGGTCCATTTGTTTGATCCCCTCGCTCCACACGATCGATTGATTTTCCCAGAACTCCGTCATGGCCACATCTTTTTCATAGACACCTTCCTTCGTATAGACACCGGTATTCGCACAGCCGTATCCATTGCCCTGGCCTTTGTTCGGGATATAGCACAGACTCCATGTTGTGGGCGCATCACCTGCGGGCTTGTCGAGTACTTCCAGACGAACGTGTACGGTGCCGTTGCGAAAATCGACGGGCGAAGTCCAGTCCTTGGGACGATCCGGATTCAAAAGGTTGCCTTTGATATAATAATGAGATTTGCTTGGTGCGGAATTATCGGCATCGACCTTGGTGTAGGTGAAGGTAGCATCAAACAACACGAACTGATTCGGAGTTGATTCCGAACCGGACTGACCGATCGCCAGCAACGGACACAGATAAAAAAGAAGGATAGTTATTCTTGACATGATCATAGGTTTCAGACAAAATACAAAATTATTTCAGTGTTTCGCATCCTTTACATTTTTACCTGGGCCGATTCATTAAATCATCCATCAACTTGCACGGCACGCGTCACCGGAGTATTTTTCAACATGGAGCATATTCCGCGCGGTCGCCATCTGCTAATCATTCTTATATCATATCTGGCCTTTATAAGCCTGGGGTTGCCCGACGGGCTGCTCGGCGTTGGCTGGCCCTTCATGAGCGAAAGGCTGAATGTTCCATTAGACTCTCTTGGGGTTCTGCTCATTGCATTCGTGGCCGGATACCTGGCGACCAGCACCACCGCCGGAAAGATCCTGACAGTCATTCCCCTGGGACTCCTTCTGGCGCTGAGCTGCTGCATCACAGGCATAAGTCTGCTGACTTACGCGCTCTCCGGCTATTGGTCCCTGGTAATTATTGCTTCGTTTTTTCTGGGATCTGGAGGCGGTGCCATCGATACCTCCATTAATGTGTTTGCCGCATCGCGCTTCAGCCCAAGCGTTATCAACTGGCTCCATGGATTCTACGGCATAGGCGCAACGGCCGGCCCGTTCCTCATGACCTGGCTGTTCGTGCGGGATCAGGAATGGTATCGCGGATATATCATCGTAGGTGGTGTACAGATCCTGCTCGGGTTTCTTTTTTTGGCCACTTTTAAATACTGGAAAGTTTCTTCCTCAGCTGAAAGTGCACACGCCCCGGCGTCGTACCTGCAAGCAATGAGAATGCCGCTGGTATGGATAAATATTCTTATCTTCTTCTTCTATACGGGACTGGAATTTGGCGTGGGCCAATGGATCTTCACAATATTGACCAAATCCAGAGGCCAGGAAGCCGAGAGCGCCGGGTTGTGGACCAGTGCGTATTGGGGCAGTTTTACTGTAGGGCGGATCATTTTCGGATTCGTTCTTACTCAGTTGAGCGTGCGGAAAGTTCTCAGCGGCGCCTTCATCGGAACCCTTGTGGGGACGATCCTGCTCGCATACGACTACAATGGTTTTGTGAGTCTGGCCGGGCTGGGTCTGATCGGCTTGTCGTGTGCACCGGTTTTCCCTTGCCTGATCTCGCTTACTCCAAAACAGGTGGGTGCCAATCAATCAGCCAATGTCATCGGATTTCAGATATCCGCCGCGATGATCGGCGGAGCTTTGCTTCCGGGATTTGCAGGTCTGATGACAGACTTTTTCGGATGGGAGGTGATACCGATATTATACGTGATAGAGGCGACAGCGCTGTTGATCCTGTATCAGATTTCCATACGCATGCACAAACGGACGTAACTCCTGGACCCTCGATTCATCTGATGTAGCAGCATTTTGCATTGGTAAGCGTAGAGCTCACGACGCTCCTTTCAGAAAGAGTTTAACAATTTGCGGAACGACGTCAGATCACACATGAAATCGGATTTTTCAGGACTGTCGGGGAACGCGGAGCGCAACTCCAGATGTTTGTAGTAAGGGAGTTCAGGAAAAACAATTATTATTGCACAACCTGTTCTGTGACTGATGCGATGGCGTAACCAACCCAGGCAAGACGCCAATAGCCATGACTTAAGACATAACCTCCAACGAAAATGAAAACAAACGCTATTCCCCGGAGAAAATTTATATCGGCGGGAGCGATTGCGCTCACCGGCGTTGCTGCATTAGGCCTGCCATCCTACGCAACGCCGTTCCAGGACGACCGAAAAATTCGCGTGGGTCTGATCGGATCAGGCAGCAGGGGACGCGGCCTGGCGAGCCTCATGAAAGATCTGCCAGGTAACGAGATCAGTGCATGTTGTGACATCATACCCGAACATTTGCAGCAGGCCTTAAGCCTTGCTGCCAGGAACGCGAAAGGGTATTCGGATTATAGAAAGTTGCTCGACGACAAGAATGTCGACGCGGTAATTATTGCCACTCCCCTATTCCTTCATTATCAAATGGCGGTGGATGCGCTCGATGCTGGCAAGCATGTGTATCTCGAAAAATCCCTGGCGTATGATATCCCGCAAACGCTTGACCTGATAATGAAAGTAAAAGAAAGTAAACATGTTTTTCAGGTCGGTTATCAATACCGGTATTATGGCTTGTACCACAAAGTCAAGGAAGTGATTAAGCAGAATTGGCTGGGGAAGATCACACATTTTGAATGTCAGTACAATAGAAACTCGAACTGGCGCAATCCCGTAAGTGATCCGAAGCTCGAGCGTATCATCAACTGGCGGATGTACCGGGAATATTGCGGCGGTCCGCTTTCCGAATTATGCGCCCATGAAATTGACATGGTGAACTATTTGTTGGATGCCCATCCCGTAAAAGTTACTGGAATGGGAGGCATAAACTATTGGAAAGACGGACGTGACACTTACGATAATGTGCGTACTGTTTACGAATACCCGGAAGGGATAAAGGCAAGCTTTACTTCAGTTCTTTCCAATGCATACAATGGTTATGGTATAAGGATATTGGGAGATAAAGCCACTGTGGAAATCCAACGTGATAAGGCATTCATATATGCCGAATCAACAAAGAACGCAAGAGGCGTTGTCGACGGAGTATCAGGCGCGACGATACAGGCAACGACGCAGGGAAAACCTGTTGAGATAATCTTCAGGAAACCGGGCGAAGAAGAGATCGAACCAACCACGTTTGCCCTACAGGACTTTTTCGAATGTATCCGCAGCGGAAAGAAACCAGTGTCCAACGTAATGAATGCAGGCGAGTCATCCATCGCAATTCACATGGGCAATACGGCTATGGACACAGAAACATTTCAGACCTGGAAACCCGAATATTCCATCTAACCCCGCGGACGCGATCATTAGAGACAAGTCTCCGTTCAGAAATCTTTCCCGGAACGTTGCCGTCTGCAACTTCCGGGCTATGCATTACTTGCTGAACAAAACCCCACTTTGGTAACTGGCTACAAAGCGATATCACCTCATTCCCGCGACGTCTTTACTACCATTACGGTGCCAAGCTTCTTAACAGGAGCAACAAATAGCCAAAATTCTGCTACCTTTAACATGGGACACAAATACATTTGCCGGCTTCTTTGCACCTCTTCTTCTCCATTCCTTTAACGGTTACTGCCAGGAGGTAAATTTGAAGCTGAGGGATTTCAGACCTGTCTCGATCTACAACATACCAACGAGCCAATGTTATTAAGGCGAAATATCCTGTCATTGATTTCCATTCTCG
This sequence comes from uncultured Chryseosolibacter sp., assembly GCA_965652755.1. Lineage (GTDB taxonomy): Bacteria > Bacteroidota > Bacteroidia > Cytophagales > Cyclobacteriaceae > Chryseosolibacter. The sequence goes on from CBFGXV010000039.1 coordinate 7,804, forward strand.
TAATTCCGGCATCTTTATATAGATCAACCCGGGTAAGTGGGCTATCGAAGCGTATTTTCCAGGACGACGACTGAAGGTGAGGTTGAGAGCCACTTTTTGCCGAGTCCCGTCGTGTCGCCGGCAGGAAGAAAATACACAAAAGACCCGAGGGCGAGATCTATATCACCGTCGGCATCCATATCGCCTGCGTCCATCACCATCCATCTTCCCTTCGAGCTCTCGGGGAAAGAATAATCTTCGAATCTCAAGTTCCCGGTGTTTCGCAAATAGATAAAACTCTCCTCCGGATATTGTAGGTAGTCGGGGAAAAAGGAGATCGCGGCGATGTCGAGTTCGCCGTCGATGTTATAATCCCGAACCATTGCCTTGTAAGCGCCGTTCATCTGGTAGAAGTAAGCTTGATTGAATCCGGCTCTGCCATTGTTAAGGAAAACATAAATGCCGTGATAGTTCTTCAGTATTGGTGAAAGGTCCGCATTATCTCCACAAACATATACGATGTCATCAAACCCATCTTTATTGAAATCGGCCAGCTCCATGTACTGAGATCCGTTGAGCGGCGAAAAGGAGAGCAATTTCTCTTCGAGAAATTTACCAGCTCCCTGATTCTTGTAAAGAAAAATGCCCTCATCCCCCTGGCCCATGAGCACATAGATGTCGGGCAATCCGTCATCATTGGCATCGCTGATGATGGTCGTAACTGCGCCTGGTTTTTCACGCAGAATTCTTTTGTTATATCCGCCTTTTCCGTCACTGGTATACCACGATAATCTTCCTGTACGGTTGCCGAATTCGCAGACGACTATATCTTCACGACCGTCTTGATTCAAATCTCCGTATGCAGCAGCCACCGGTCGTTGCAAATTTGCAATAACATTCTTCGCAGGTCCGTACTTTGGATTGGGCCATGTTTTCTGCAGCCGTTGAATGGCACCATCGGGAGCATCATGTGGAAAAACTCCCTTCCCGATTGTTGTCAGGTACAGGCCGTCTGCTTTTTCAAAAAACTGGACAGGTGTTGATTGCAACGTTATGCTATAGTTCTCACGAAGATCGGGAGTTAAAAATGTAAGGATACTTCGTCTGCCTTTTCCGTCGCTGTAGACAACGCCGCGGTTATTAGAAAGAATTTTAACCATCGAGGTCAATGGTGGACGATGGGAAAAAGAAGATTCCCTGTATTTAAAATGCTTCAGCCCCATGCGGATGTTCCGCTTGCGGACGGGAGGAGCAATGGAGTCCGGCGCGTTTGTTATAAAATAGTCCTGTAGTTTTCGCCAGTCACCTTCTGCGATGACAGGTCTGTCAGGAAAAATATTCGCCTTGCGAACGATTGACCCGCTCACACCAACATCAAACAAGCTGTCAGGCCTGACACCGCCGCGATACATACCAAGCCTGTGGCCCATTGCGGGAAGAACATCGTCGCGCCATGCGGCCTTGGGTAACAAACTGGGATCGACATAAGCATGGCAACCGCTGCAGTGCGCTTCCGACAACTCTTTGCCCGAGAGAGCTGAGGGCGGTGGTAACTCTTTTGCAGGAGGTCGCGGGAGGGGAGCGTCGCGTGATACTACCTGGCTTTCTTTTCCTGAATCGGAACATGAAAGAGCGAGCGATAACAAAATACAGATCAGGGTTAGTCGCCTCATGGTACCGGGATGCAATTCAGGGGAATTGACAAAATTACGAGTATTTTGAAGAAAGGAAAGCTCCGGTAAGTAGCAGTCGCAGCAGCCCACATCAATCAATCGCCCGGGGCCACCTCTCCCCTTAGCGTGAACGTATTTTCAATTATCCACGGATTCTAACGCAAGGTTTGATCGTGTAGCTCAGGTCTTGCAGTTAGCCAATAATGTAATAAGGTTCAGGGAGGGGTGCTTACGCGTCTGTTTGACTAAGTCTCCAACGGACTCTGTTGTAGAATATGCTTTCATAAATATTCCCGATCGGGAATAAATATAGATGGCTTTTTCGATTTGAAGGACGGAGGAAGCAAGGTTTTTGCCACGCTAAACGGATGTGGAAGTCGCTTCGTTAGGCTTAATAAAAAGCAAGAGCAACTCCAACTGTATAATCCATAGCTTGTTGAACACCAGACGTACGTTGAACCAGCTTGTCGCTTTATGTTGCTTTATTGTAGACCCGGCAAGGATTGTAAATGTTTTCTAAGGGATTCATTTACAATTGAAAACAGAAGCGGTAAAAATCAAGCTCACCTAATCGTTCACCAGTAAGTCATTGGAGTAATCACGCGCCTTGTGATTGT
>CBFGXV010000040.1:0-9993 GCA_965652755.1 uncultured Chryseosolibacter sp.
TCGGCAGCCTTTTCGACCTTACCAAGCACTGAATGGCTCTTCTCCGACCAATGCACATTCGCTGTTGTAGCGAGAATCCTCGAAAAAAGTTTGATTTTACGGATCGGTTCCTGGAGATCGTGCGAAATGATCTTGCTGAACTGCACCAGATCGTGATTGATGGTCTGAATCCTGCTGTTTTGTTTCTCCATCTCCTGAGTCCTGTTCTCAAGCATTTCAGCGAGCTTCTGCAATTCCTTATTTTCTTTCAGCGCGTTTTCCGCATCGCGCTTCGCCTGCAAAATTTCCTCCTCGTATTTCTGTCGCTGTAACAATGGCATAAACACGACAATGTTTTCATGGTTGCCGTCTCTTAAGCGCCTGACCGCGTTTGAAAGGACGGCGAGATGTTGTTTGTCGCTGGTGACAAGCGTTAAGAATATTTCATCGGCTCTGGACTGCAGTCTTATGAGCGGAAAAAAATGGGTGTTATAAAAGATCCGGCTCGCCAGAGAGAGAATGATATCGATATTTTTCCCTTCAAGATCGCCCGGTTGATAGCGAAGCATTTCGGCAAGGGTTCGGTTGACAGAGAGAATGATACCGCGATCGTCAAATACCAATACACCAGAGGGAATAACATCAGTAAGGTCATCCATACTACTCTCCTTTATTCGCCAGATATTCTTTCATCACCTGGATCGTTTCCTCCGGATGGCTCATATGTGGACAATGGCCTGTCGCCTTAAGGATTCTTAATGTACTGTTTGCGAGATGAGCGTGAAGATAATCCCCAACCTCCAGCGGCGCGATAATATCCTCCGAACATTGCATCAGCAACGTTGGCTTCTTCATCGACAGGAGATCTCTCCGGTTATCGGAGAAAAAAGTTGCCATTGCGAAATTCCTTGCGATCACCGGATCGGTCGAACAAAAACTATTGGTAAGCTCGATCGAGAGCTCGGGTTTGTCGGGGTTTTTCATGATTGCGGGCGCAAGAAAATTTGCCCACCCGATGTAGTTCTTGTCCATCGTATCGAGCAGCTCCTCGATATCTTTTCTTTCAAAGCCGCCCACGTAAGTCTTATCGTTGATGTAACAAGGCGAAGGTCCGATCAGCAATAAATCAGAAAAAAGTTCCGGCCGTTTGATGGCGGACAGCAAGCCAATCATACAGCTGACCGAATGTCCGACAAAAACCACATCTTTTAGTTGCAAAGCGTCACAGACCTCCAGAACGTCCATTGCGTAACCATTCAGATTGGAGTATCTCTCGGGATTATACGCTTTCACGTCCGACTGTCCCGACCCTACATAGTCAAAGAGAACAATCTTATAGTCATTTTCGAAAGCGTGCGTAATGAACCGCCACATGTTCTGGTCGCACCCAAAACCGTGTGCAAACAGCATCGGCTGCTGGCCTTTGCCAAATACGTTTACATTATTGCGCGCAAGGACATCTTTATTCATATATCAAACTTCCATAAATTTACACGCCGGATATCACATGACGGCATAATTTTTAGCAGACAACAACAAATACATTTTAATGGTTTATCTGGTTGATGACGACATTGATGATCTCGAGATAATGCAGGAAGCGCTCATTCATAACAACTATTACGGCCCTGTAAAAATCGTTCAGAACGGCAAGATGCTTATGGACGACCTCTCGGAAAACAGAAGACCCGAGGTTATTGTTCTCGATCTCAACATGCCCTTGAAGAATGGCTTCGATGTGCTGCGGGAACTCAAATCCAGGCCCGAACTGGAAGGTATTCCAGTAATTGTACTTACTTCATCCTCAAACGCGACCGACCGTGCCAGGTGTCTCGACCTTGGTTGTAGCTTCTTCTTTAACAAGCCTGATAGTCTTACCGGGTACGATCCGATCGCCACCGTGGTGAAGAAATACACTGCGGCATAGCTGAAAAACCTGCTTAGTATGCCGCTCCGGGCCGCGCACCTCTTTTGGGATGTATTAATCGACGCAAATGGGCTGATAAGAAGCACGTTGTTTCTTCCAGGGGGCTAATTATTTGTAAAATATTATGCCAAGTATTTTATGCGAAAGGTGAGGGATCTGTATAAGGACTAATCCTTTTTTGTCGATTTTTGCGCCTGATAAAATCCCCATGCCGGCGGTCTAAAAAAACGAAGCTTCAGTCGCCTTAAATATCCCACTGCAGCAGCCGAGAATATTATACACCATCCTGAAATCAAATCATTAACCACGTAAACCTATCATTCTTCATGAAAAACGAAGCCATAAAAGTATTTCAGAAAAAAAAGAAAAGCATTCTAGAGACCTGGATGAAGTTTCAAATTGCGGATGAAGGTTTACGGGACGACCTGATAAGCAATGAAGATCTTCGGTCCCAATCCGACGAATTTCTTACGGCCTTTATAGACAATCTCAAGGATGAGAACATCGACAATCCAAGTAGTGGGGATTTCGACCCGGTAATTGACATACTTAATGCGATATCGATCGGGCGGGCAAAGCAGGGATTCAGTCCCCGGGAAACAGGCATTTACGTATTCAGCCTGAAAGACGCCCTCCTTAATATTCTTCAGCAGGAGGTCAAGGATCCGCAGGAACTTTATGTGCAGAGTCAAAAGATCGGTCGACTGATAGACAGCTTCGGTGTTACTACCTTCGAATCATTCATCAAAGGACGAGAGGAAGTAATCCTGCGGCAAACTGACGAGATATCAGAAATCTCTACACCGGTGATCCGCGTTTGGGATGGAATTCTCGCCCTGCCAATCATCGGAACATTGGACAGCGCCAGGACCCAAATTGTCATGGAGAGTCTTCTGCAGGAGATAGTGGAAAGCGGTAGTAGCATCGCCATTCTTGATATATCAGGTGTGCCGGCGGTCGATTCCCTTGTTGCGCAACACCTTATAAAAACAGTTGCTGCGACAAGATTAATGGGTGCTGAATGTATCATAAGCGGTATCAGGCCCGAGATCGCTCAGACTGTCGTTCACCTCGGCATTGATCTGACGGATGTGCTTACCAAGTCGACACTTGCGAGCGCCTTAAAAACTGCCTTTCAGATGATGCAGCTGCAGGTAATTAAAAAGCAGCAACACAATCAGTTCAATTCAATTCAATAAAGCTTTCGCGATGGAAAAAATTCCTATCCTGCGGATGGGCGACCTGCTGTTGGTCACTATTCAGGTTGATCTGTACGATCGACTTGCAGAATCGCTCGAAGCGGATCTTGTGGTCATGATTAAAAAGACAGATGCCAGGGGTGTGCTCATAGATATTTCGGCAGTCAGCATTATTGATTCCTTTATGGGACGGATCATCGGCAACATCGCAACGATGTCGAAGATCATGGATGCGGAAACAGTCGTTGTCGGCATGCAACCCGCAGTAGCCATTACGTTGGTCGAGCTTGGGCTGCCCTTGCCCGGAGTACTCACCTCGCTGAATGTAGAAAAGGGCATGGAACTTTTAAAAAACAAAATATCCGCAAAAGAGGGTCTACTCGGGGAAGAGCAACATGGTGACCCTGAATAAAGAGACCATGTCGATCACACGTGAGGTAGATGTTATACCCTTTCGTAACAGGTTGAAGGAATATGCCGTGAAAATCGGCATGAGCCTGGTAAACCAGACCAAGATTATCACGGCCGGCAGCGAGATTGCCCGGAACATGCTGAAATATGCCGGAGGCGGCAAGGTGACAATTGAAGTTGTCAGCAAAGGCAGGGAAAACGGCGTGAGACTGATCTTCAAGGATGAAGGACCCGGGATCAAAGACATAACGCTGGCAATGAAAGACGGCTATTCCACTGCCAAAAGCCTGGGCTTGGGATTGCCCGGCACAAAAAGACTTGTAAGTGAATTCAATATTGACTCCGTGATCGGAAAGGGCACAACCGTCACCATTACCAAGTGGAAGAATGGGTAGAGCGTTTGTGAACTATCGTGTTGAAGAGAGGAGTTTTGTATCCTATGTGAAACGTGAGATACACATGGAGGTTACAAAGGCCCACTTTAGCGAGAAACAGGTTGCAGCCATAGACATCATCGTGTCAGAGCTCACGTCAAACCTCATCAAGCATGCCGGTAGTGGAGAGGTGCTGTACCGGACTACGGATTCAACAGAAGGAGGAGCCGTTTTTGAAGTGATCTGCATCGACAACGGCCCTGGAATGTCAGACCCGGAAAGAATGATGGTTGATGGCGTGTCAACAAGTGGAACGCTCGGTCAGGGCCTGGGGGCAATCGGTAGGCTGAGCACAGAATCGCAGGTTTACAGCATGCACGGAGTCGGAACAATCGTTTACTCGCGCGTCGGCAGCAAACCACGGATAGACAAGTCTGCCAAAAGTTTTCACGTAGATGTAAAAGCGCTATGTGTCAGTAAACCCAGGGAATCAGTCTGTGGCGATGGTTTTGAAGTCGTAAACCAGCATAACGCTACAAAAGTATTCTTCGGCGATGGACTTGGCCACGGTGAGCATGCGAAAGCCGCGGTGGACAGTGCCAGAATTTTTTTCTCTGAATGCGATGATACCGACCCGGTTAATATCATTAAAGCAATGCATGAAAAAGTAAGGCGCACGAGGGGACTCGTAGGAGTGATTGCGGTGTTTGATAAAACCACTTCATTACTGAAACTCTGCGGGGTGGGTAACGTAGCTGTCAGGCTCTTCACCGGACTGCAGCTAAAGAACTATATGTCTTATAACGGAACGGTAGGACTCAACATGCCGAACTCATTGAAGGAATCCGTATTTCCCATCGAGAAAAACCAGCACCTTATCATGTGTACAGACGGCATCCAATCCCGGTGGAATCTCTCCCATTACCCATCAATATTCAAATTTGACAACACAATCCTGGCAGCAGCTCTTTACCGCGACTATTCCCGCGGTACTGATGATGCATCTGTACTTATCGCAAAAGTAAGCTAAATGAAAGACATTCTTCAGGTAAAGCTTGATAATGAAATGGACCTCATCCTCGCGCACAAGCGAACAATGAAATTGTGCGAGCTGACAGGATTTTCCATCATCATTCAAACGTCCATCGCTACAGCGGTCTCCGAAATATCGCGCTGTGCCATAGATCACGGAAGAAATGCAGTGCTGATTCTGGGGATCGAGTCAGTGTCGGGTAAAAAATTTCTAAAAGCCCTCATCCGAGATAGCAGCGATTTTACAATAAAGTGCACCGAAGCGTGTTCATACGCTAAAAGACTGGTAGACGAGATCGAGATCACACGCAGCGCTAAAGAAATCCAGATCATCCTTAAACAACAGATCAGTTTCGCCGGCACGCTGAGCGACGCAAAGATTGAATCATTTATTGATTACTTCAGAAAAGAACCTCCCCTCTCCCCCTATGACGAATTGCGGAGAAAAAATCTTCTGCTGCAAGACCTGGCGGAAAAACTTCGTGAAAGTGAAAATGATTACCGGATCCTCACAGATTCCTTGCCCCTGATGATGTTCTCCGTGAACAACAGAGGCCTGATCAACTATTCAAACAAGTGGCTTCAATATTTCCTGGGAACGATACCCAAAGAGTTGAACAGTTCCAGCTGGAAAAGTCTTCTTCATCCGGATGATGCTGTGCCATTCGGGCGGGAACTGGCTACCGCAGTACAGAAACAGATCCAACTTAGCGGGAAATACAGATTCAAAGAGAAATCTACGGGAGACTTTCTATGGCATCTCATCACCGTAATCCCCTTAAAGAACGAGAGTGAAATCATACAGCGATGGATTGGCTTTATTGTGGACATAGACGCGCAGGTGCAGGTCGAACAAACCCGCAAAGACAATTATCAGTTAAGGGAAATGCAGAAAAGACTCTTCGAGAACCAGGAAGAACTCCAGCAAAAGATCGTTGAACTCAACCGCAGCAACTATGAGCTCGAGCAATTTGCCCACCTGGCTTCACATGACTTACAGGAGCCGCTGCGCAAGCTATTCTTTTACTCCGATGTAATTAAGAAACGATATAGTCAAAGTATTGACCAATCTGGGATAATGATGCTTAACAACATGACCCTGGCAGCCTCCCGCATGAAAGAACTGATCAATGACCTGCTCAGCTACTCACAGCTGCAGCAACAAAAACTGCTTTTCGAAAACGTGGATCTGAATGCGATCATGGAGGATATTATCCGGGAAATGGACCTTATGATAAAGGAAAAGAATGCAACTATTGAAGTTTCCAACCTTCCTAACATAACCGGAAACAGCCTCCGTCTGAGACAACTCTTCACAAACCTGATCTCAAACGCATTAAAATACTCAAAGAAGGACGTATCACCAGAAATCATGGTGACCGGCAGGCCTGTTGACGATACGGTCGTAATCAGCGTGCATGACAACGGAATAGGATTTGAAGAGGAATACAGTGAGAAAATATTCGGGCTCTTTGAACGGCTTCATACCCGTGACAAGTTTCCCGGAACGGGTATCGGGCTTTCCATCTGTAAACGGATTGCAGAATTGCACCATGGCAGTATTTCAGCGCGCTCAGTTCCAAATGAATATTCTATATTCGAGGTAATTCTCCCCCTGGAACAGGAAGCACCCGCGACCACCAACACAATGTAAATGAACGAGCACGTCGAAATTCTCGTAGTCGATGATGACCTTGAGGATCACATGATCCTTCAGAGTTTTTTCTCGGAAGCCGGACTTGACGATATAGTACGATATCGCGAGAACGGACAGGAAGCGCTTTTTTTCCTTGAGACAATCGGGGACGATACCTTGCTTCCAAGACTTATCGTACTGGATCTCAACATGCCCATCCTCAACGGCACCCAAACCCTGCTGCGACTGAAACAGACACCGCGGCTGAAAAGTATACCGGTCATCATCTTCTCCACCTCACAGAACGAAACGGAAAAAAGAAAATGCCTCAGTCTGGGCGCCGTTGATTATATGGTTAAACCTTTGACGCTGGAGGAAGGCCGGCAGATCATTAGCCGGTTTGCGAAAGTGATCGGGATGTAGCCATCGCATTTTGTTCCAATCATCTGGTAGCAGCACAAGTCTGACTTCCATCTTACCATAAATATGTGGAGCCGGACTACAGCCTTCGCAATGATAAAACTTCCTGTCGACATCCTGAAAGTCAATCGGCGAATCATCTTTCCGGACCCAGCTTCATCGTGCGTGCTACTTAAGTGATGAAAAAGTTATTGTATGCGCTTTGCCTCAAACCTTCCTTTCATTGTTCCTGTCTCCAGGCAGTTAACACATGATTCATCCAGGTCGGATGCATCGATGTAGGTACAGCCCCCTTCAAAGGATCCGGTAATAACGCCTCCCACTTCGCCATAACTATCAATCCTGACGTGACCGGTGTGGACACTATTATTGAGGTTGATAAACGTCGCGGTTAACCCTTCGTCGGCATTGTCAACATCCGTCATGACCTGAACAAAACAATTGTCTTCGTTCCATGTGTGCTGCCCCTTCGCCTTTCCTGGAAATGCAATCACTACGTGGTATTCTTCGCCATCCGCCATCGCAGAATATGTGATTGCTGTAAGGTCTTCATCCGGACTATAAACAGCCATGGCCGGTGATGCCGTAGTGCCCTTCGCCGTCAGGTTTGTAAAAGGCCCGCCGTCCAGGGTCACTTCACTAATGCCAGGGTTGTTATTCTTTTTCGGTTCATCATCATCGCTGCACGAAATTGCTGCGCACGCACACATCAGGAAGAGGACGTAATTCATCCTCAGTCCATTAAACACACGGTTTTTCTTGTTATTCATAAAACATCATTTTGGTTACAACACACAGATTCAACGTGGGGAAATCATCAGCTAACCGCGCTGATGAATGTCTGAACAAAAGTCAGCGAACCGGACCTCCTCATCAATCGGGGAAAAAGGGGAATTTGCAAAATCACCTTTTCAGGGGATGTTTTTTGCGACCGGCGGTTTAGCCGAAAGCTCCCTGGTATGTCGTGTGAGACCCGAACTTCAGTAAGATAAATATCAGCTCCGTCCGGCCTATTTTCTGGAATCCAATGGCTTGCATTCAAAACAATACCTAACTTTATTACCAATCATACACGATGCGAAAGACCAATCTTGTTATTGTCGATGACCACCCAATGGTAATTGAGGGACTCAGGGCGATCTTTAATACGGAACCTGACATTCGCGTGCAGGGCACTGCAGGCAGTGCACAGGAAGCACTGGCATTTCTGGAATCAACACAGGTTGACATTGCTCTTGTCGATATCAACCTGCCCCAGGTCAGTGGCATTGAGTTATGCAAGGAGATCAAAACACGTTTTTCAGACGTGATGGTTTTAGGCATGAGTTCTTTCCGGGAACGCACTTACATTTCGCAGATGATCCTCGCGGGCGCGAGCGGATTCCTCGTGAAGACCGCCTCAAAGCAGGAGATCCTTCATGCCGTGCATACTGCATTAGAGGGCAAGCTGTATGTCAGCGTTGACGCGGAAAACAGCCCATCACCGGCGCGACAGGCAGGAAGACCTCCTGCGCTTACGCAACGCGAGAAAGAAATTCTCCACCTCATCGCCGAAGGATATACCAACCATCAGATGGCCGAGAAATTATTCATCAGCCCTCACACCGTTGACTCTCACAGAAAGAACCTTTTGAATAAATTTGAAGTAAAAAATACGGCCGCGCTTCTCAACTCGGCGATGAAACACAATCTGTTAAATCAATAGAGGCCGGCGATGAACCACATGCGGATAAATTCAGCTTTGTATCGACGAGTCGCCATGTGACCCGCGTAATCGCCAGTCACATTTTTCGTCAGGCTATATAAACTTGACGCCATTGGATTGCAGCTTCTTGTATTTCAGACTGTCAAAAACATAGTAGTAAGCGCCCTTGCGGGAAGACTGCTTTTCCTTTTCGTCGAGTTTATTCAGAACGCCCAGCGAAAGGACTTTCTTGGTGAAGTTTCGCTTATCAAGCGGTGTTTCATAGATCGCTTCGTACAGGCTCTGCAATTGAGGCAGGGTAAATTTTGTGGGCAACAACTCAAAACCAACAGGATGTGCTACAACTTTTTCCTGAAGACGTTCTTTTGCTTTGGCCAGCATTTTACGGTGATCGAAAATCAAAGGCGGAACCTTGCTTAGCAGGAACCATCTTGCCTCGTGTTCCAGTTGAAGCTGCTCACTGTAATCTGCGATATTGATCAGGGCGAAATAAGCAATCGATATAACCCTGCCTGCTGTGTCGCGCTTTACGTCACTGAAGGTGTAAAGCTGCTCCATGTAAATATTCTTCATGCCTGTCAACTGGTAAAGGATCCTCGTCGCAGCCTCATCAGCATTCTCATGCTTCCCCACGAATCCACCCATAAGCGACCACTTACCGCTTTCAGGCTCGAAGCCCCTTCTGATCAATAACGCCTTGAGCTGGCTTCCATCGAATCCAAAAATGATACAGTCAACAGCCACAAGTATCTTTTGATGGCTTTTATACCGGCTAATTTCCATTCAGTAAAAATCAAAGAGTGAGCCTGACCAAAGAAGTAACCAATATGCATATAGCGGGATAAATTAGCAAACCGATCGTAATGAATCTAACCGCGTTTGCAAAGGTGGTGGACTGCCATACGCCAGCGGTCACGCTTTCAATTCTCAGACATTTTACTTTTAATTGAGAAATATTAGAACAGACGCGAACCAACCGTTGTAAAGGCTGGAGGGGCTCAGGGTGTCGGCATCATGAAAACAATAGCAGGATTACGGCTGGCTTTATCATTAAGGGAGTCGACCGGTTGTCGTAACAGGCAATGCAGTCTATACTTAAGATTAACGCTTTTTTCGCCAATAAAACAATATATAGGCTAAAAAGCTTATAATCTAAAACATAGAGTAAAAGGCCTATTAAGGCTCCGGTTGCGAACATCTCGTCATAAAGATAACCTCCCGCATTAAGAATGCAATTATCCCTGGCGGACGACCGCGATAAAAAAAAACAATTGAAATAATAGAACGAATCGCCGGAATGAATTAATTTC
>CBFGXV010000041.1:0-9984 GCA_965652755.1 uncultured Chryseosolibacter sp.
GGAAAGAAAGTTGTACTGGTCGATGACGTGCTCTTTACGGGTCGGACTATCCGGGGGATGAGGCGACGATTTCCTGGACGCCATAGGCGTAGAGATAGTTGTTGTACCAGTACTCCAGTTTATTCCTGTTATTCCGCTCGTCGCGGACCACATCATTCTCCTTAAAGGTAAGGATCGGGTCTATGGTTTTTCCTTCCAGGACAAGGTCGTCTTTTATGATCTTGGTGCGGATGGAGTTTTCGAACAGATACATCAGGGCCAGACGGTCCGGAAGCACTTCGAGCTTGACGAATTGTTCCAGGCTGTAAGTTTTTACATCATTGATCTCGAAACTATTATCCCACAACAGCTTGCCATCGTCATCGAAGCCCATGACCACCGCGTGCGTGTAATAATAGCCCTCGAAGATCCTCCCGTTCTGCATCACGCTTCCCGGCATAAGACCATAAGAGGTAAAGAAACGGTACTGCCCCCCCTCTGCTGAAACGTAACGGGGGTAAAATGCTTCACCCAGCAGCACGAACTGATCTCTATAGGGCACCAGCTCATGTACAAGAAACCTGTAATTGAACTTGATCTTTTTGCCCTTGATCTTCTTTCTTTCGATCCTGTTCTTCACCCGCTTCTCCCGGTTAGCTTTCATATACTGGAAAAAGTTCTTCAGATCGCCGAAGTTGTAATAGCGTATCTGTTCCATGCCTGACGGATCGATCGTGGCAATAAACATTCCCCTGGAGAATTCCGACGACCTGTTGCCGTACACCCCTGCGACAATCTGTTTATCGCCGTCGGTCTTTAAAGACCTGCCAAAGATCAGATGTTTATTGTCTTCGGGATCGAGGGCGAGATTGCGCAGCAGATCACCCTGGGCATCATAGTTCTTTATCCAGATGGTCCGTTGCCTCGCCATGTTCCGCGCGCTTATCAGCACATCAAAAGATCCGTCATCGTACGTCTTTATCTGCGTAAGCTCTCCGGCCTCAGTAAACAATCCTGGCAGCACGCGCGAGCGATAGGTGGCAAAGACGTAGTGCAGCACAACCGGAATCCGGTTGTAATATCCTCCGATCACCGCAGCGTCCTGCGTTACCTGAAATTCAGTAGGAACAAAAGGGATATAACCGCGGATATTATATTGTAGAAAGGTCCCATTGGTTTCCTCCACCACGTAAAGCAAAAGATCATTTCTGCTGTAGTCGCGATAGCGCAGAAGGATAAAAAGTTTTCCCTGAAAAGCCTTCGTGCCCATGATCCTGTAGTTTTTCTCTACAGACATATAGCCAGCCCATTTTTCAGTAAAGGAAGTATCAAGCCTGATAAGTTGGATCTGATCTTCCTTTGCCCCGGAAAGATGCCGGTGGAGGAAAAGACCATTGTCAGATGAGGGTACGATGTCGAAGTTCTCACCCCGGCCTTCGATGGGCACTTCGAATCGGTCCGTCTGCATGACTTGAGCGCTGACCGGAAAAGAGAGCCCCGCGATCAGGAAAAAGCTGCAAACGGTAATTGAGCTAGTTAACCACGACCTTGTTAATATAGAAGACATCTCTTGTTCTGTTGTCCTTCTTCTCCGGGTTGCGAACGGTGTGGTAGCCCCAGACGTAAAAAGTGTTGCCCACCCAATGGCGCACGCCATCTTCAAGTTCTTTTTCGGATCGTATTTCTTCCGAGGGCGCCATCAGCTTTATTTTTTCCGTACTCTCGGTCGCTGTCCCTTCTTCAAGCGAAACACTCTTCACTTTCAGTTCCGATTCTTTCTTATAAACAAAGTGTATGTTCTGGTCATCGCTGAACAGATCCGATACCTGCTCGAGGGCGGGACGTTTGATCTCGTCAAATACAATACTCTGGTCCCACATCACCTCGCCTTTGGCGTTGAATGCAACGGCGACCGTTGAATACAACTTCACATTATCATTGTCGCGCATCGCATCTCCACCGTAGGCATAAGGACGGTACATGCGCATCCCCGGGTGATACCCGGGCCAGAATGGATTGTAATAATAGTACGGGTTAGCATAATAGGGACGGCCATAAGCGCTGCTGTAATACGGGCTCATATTGCTCGAAGGGTTATAGACTTCGGCAAGCATCACAAAACCCTCGGATGTCTCCTGAATTCTGAAGGGCATAACGTAGCTCGTGAACGAGGGCTTGCGCCCTTCCGCCACAGCGTCGCGCGTGCTTTCTTTGATCTTGTCAGCGCGCTTCGGATTGAGATAGTCGACGAAGTGATCGAGCATCCCGAAATGAACGTAGTTCACCTTTTGCTCGGAAAATGGATCTACCGTAATGGAAAAGAAACCCAGTGACTGCTTTCCCTGGCGTTCGCCCCACGTCCCAAGCAACACGAGCTCTTCCCGCTTGAGCGTGCTGCTCAGACTGTTTTGCAAAGAACGCTCCTCATCGAGTGGTATTACATCCTCAAGAAGCAGGTTTCCGTTTTCATCAAAGGTCTTAAAGACAAGTTTGCGTTCCGAACGAAGGCTCCTGTCGATCAACACGGAATTAAAAGTTGAATTTTCATTGACCCTTAGCTCAACAAGCTCGTTGTCCTTCTGGAAGAATCCAGGGATGACCCTTATGGAATTGTGTGAGGGCTCATACAGCAGGATGGCTGGTTCATCTGTAACGTAACCCCCCAAGATCATATTTGGGCCCACTTTGCTGAAGTGTGTGATCTTGAAATCCAGATCCGGGTCAATTTCGTAACGCGCGGTCTCCCTGCCCGCACTGGTGCTCACTTCGACCAGTTCAAGACTGTTCTTCGTCGTTTCCCCGGTGCGAAACAACAAGTACAACTTGTCATTGTCTATTTCATATCCCAGTAGCTTATGCCGTTGATTGATCTCAATATCGAATTTATTTCTTTCCGAAAGATTAGTATCAAGGGTGATGATCCCCCAGAGTTGTTTGTTTCCCTCGTATTTATCCTTTTCCCGGATCAGGGCCAGTCCTTCTTCTTCCAATGAGATGACGGTGAAATATTCGTCGGAATTCTTCTGCACGATCTCATACCGTTCTGTTTGCTGTATCTGGGCGCACAAAGGCTGCGCGAAAGAATACATCAGCAGAAACAGCAACACAGACGCATGTTTGTTCCAGTTGTTATTTATGATCCGGTATTTTGACATCAGTGTTTATTTAGTTTCGCTCAGCACCTTTATAAGTTCATATTCGGAGGGCTTGACCGGTTGTACGGAAAGGCGCGACGCGCGCACAAGCACCATATCGGATAAACGTTTGTCTGACTTTATTTGTGCGAGGGTTACTGCTTTTTTTAGGGGCTTGTCGGCCGACAGTTCTACTACCACCCAGTCGGCGTCCTTCGGATCGGGAAACGCTGGTTTCGTCACCTGGGCCTGGCCAACAATTGCCTTCTCATCTCCCGTGTGATAAATGAAAACGACGTCCCCTGTCTCCATCTTTTTCATATTGCTGCGGGCCTGAAAATTCCGGACGCCATCCCACACTGTCTTTTTATCTTTTACGAGATCGCTCCACGAATAGGAGTCAGGTTCGGTTTTTAGCAACCAGTAGTTCATAGAAGATGTGCGTTAACTGGTCTAAAATAAGAAATAATGTATTATTTAGACTATTCCTGTGGGTTGTTTTCAGGAATGTCGAGACGCACGCGGATGCAAAGTCCGGAGACTGACGCGGACGGCGGATAATGGCTTCCAACGGACGATCAGTAGGCTCTCACAAGCTTTCCTTCCATGTAATTGACATAAGAGCGGTTCACCACCTTCATGCCGCCAGGGGTAGGATAATCGCCTGTGAAGTACCAGTCTCCGAGATGACGGGGACAAGCCTTGTGAAGGTTTTCAACCGTCTGGAACACAACTTTTACATCAGCTTTCATTCCAGCGGGCTTTACAATCTCGGAGATCTTCTGAGACATCTCTTCATTGGTGAACTGATCGTAAAGCAATTTCACATAATTCTGCTGGTGTTGCTGACCTTTTGCCCTCAGACACTTTTCATATACTTCTCCGAGCAGATAATCTTTTCCGTGATCTTTGAGAAGGCCGATCATGGCTCTGAACGCGAGAAAGTCACCCATCTTGCTCATGTCGATCCCGTAACAATCCGGGAAGCGGATCTGCGGCGCTGACGATACGACGACGATCTTCTTCGGTCCGAGCCGGTCCAGCATCTTCAGGATACTTTTCTCGAGGGTCGTTCCCCTTACGATCGAATCATCAATAACGACCAGCGTGTCTGTATGTTTATGGATCACTTCGTACGTTGTGTCGTAGACGTGGGCAACCATGTCGTCGCGGTGATCATCGTCTGTGATGAACGTACGCAGCTTTACGTCTTTCAACACGAGCTTTTCAATGCGTGGTCGGAAGGAAATAATATCCTCGATGGAATCAACGGTAGGCTTACCGTCGACAATGATCTCTTTCTGTTTCTTGATCAGGTAGTCTTCGATGCCCGCCATCATACCGTAGAAGGCTGTTTCGGCAGTGTTCGGAATGTAGGAGAAGACGGTGTTCTTCAGGTCGAAATTAATTGCTTTTAAAACCTGGGGAACGAGCAGGCGTCCGAGTTCCTTACGCTCTTTGTAGATATCGGGGTCGTTTCCACGCGAGAAATAGATGCGTTCGAAGCTGCACGATTTCTTTTCACCCGACCGGACGATCGGATGCTGCGAAAACTCTCCGCTCTTGGAAATGATCAACGCATGCCCGGGCTTGATCTCCTCGATCTGATTATAATTGACATTGAATGCGGTTTTGATCGCCGGCTTTTCGGAAGCCACAACCACCACCTCATCATCAGCATAGAAATAAGCCGGCCGGATACCATTCGGGTCGCGAACAACAAAGGCCGAACCTGAACCGGTTAATCCGGCCATGGTGTAACCACCATCAAAATCCTTGCAGGCGCGTTTCAAAACCCGCTGCAGGTTCAATTCATCTTCTATGATAGATGATATCTCGCGGTTGGTGTACTTATCCTTGTATTTCTCGAAAATACCCTGGACTTCTTCATCAAGGAAATGGCCGATCTTCTCCATGACCGTCACGGTATCTACCTTCTCCTTGGGGTGTTGTCCAAGATTCACAAGGATGTCAAACAGCTCTTCGACATTCGTCATATTAAAGTTTCCGGCCATCACAAGATTCCGGCTTCTCCAATTATTCTGGCGGAGAAAAGGATGAACATTTTCTATACTGTTCAATCCGTGTGTGCCGTAGCGAAGGTGACCGAGCCACAATTCACCCGTAAATGCGATGTTAGCCTTGAGCCAATGCTCATCTCTGAATTTATCTTTTCCGACCTTTTGAGCTTTCCTGAATTTTTTTCCGATTTTCTTGAAGAGGTGGGCGACTGGCTGGGGCTTGATGGAGCGGTATCTGCTGATGTATCGGTGGCCGGGTTCTACGTCGATCTTGATGTTGGCGACCCCCGCACCGTCCTGACCCCTGTTATGCTGCTTTTCCATCAGGATATACATCCTGTTCATTGCATAAGTAGGTCCGTATTTTTCGATGTAGTAAGAAAGAGGCTTTCGCAGGCGGATCAGGGCTATTCCGCATTCGTGAAGAATCTGGTCGCTCATTTTGTTGGGTTAAAACACTCTGGAGAGTGTCGATATATCTTCAAACAAAAACCTAAAGCACAAAGTTAATTCTATTAATCAATCCCATCAACAATCCGGGCATGAAGAAAATGACAACAATGAATACAACCAGAATAAAGCCCAAAAGATTTTCGAATCCGCCTTTTTTTTCATCCGCAAACGTTGCACCGGCTCTTAAAAACAAATAATACGGGATGCGCAGATAAAAGAACAGCGAGATCACAGTGTTTAACAAGCCAAAAATTAAAAGCCAGACTAACAGCGATTTATCCGTCGCCAGGAAGGCCTCCCACAGACTGGAAAATATTAACAACTTGGCTGTGAATCCGGCCGTCGGGGGCAACCCGGTTAAGGCGACGAGAGCGATGGTCAGTCCGGCGCCTGCCCAGACAAACCTCTTCCCAAGGCCTGAGTACGTTGCCATTGACGTCAGCCCGTTCCCTTCAAAGTACATGAGATACACAAACACGCAGTAATTCATCAACAGATAAACAGCGCCGTAGAAGAGCATGAATTGAATTCCCTGCGGCAGAAACGCGGCTATGCCAACAAGCAGGAATCCCGATTGGGCTATGGATGAGTAAGCCATCATTCGCTTCGGATTTCTTTGACTGAGTGCAGAGAGGTTACCAACCGTGATCGTCAGAATCGATACAGCCGCAACGATCACCTGCCAGTCAAATTCCCCTTGCCCGAACAAATGCATAGCGAGAATGAATTTCGCGAAGATCCCCACGGCTGCCAGCTTCGGTGCTACGGACAAGTAAGCAATAACAGGCATAGGCGCCGCTTCGTAAACGTCCGGGGCCCAGGGTTGCATGGGTACCGCTGCCATCTTAAAGAGAAATCCGCACATGGCCATGAAGCCTGCAACCATCAGCAGTGGTGAAGTCTGGGTTTGAAGTCTGTCGAAAAACACCTGGGCCGTGAAGTCCAGTGTGCCGGTAAATCCATACAGAAGTGAGAAACCGTAGAGCATTATCGCTGATGCTATGGAGCCGAACAAAAAATATTTCAGGCTTCCCTCGCCGCCGCTCTTGTCGAACGAAAATCCCGCTAGTATATAACTACTGATAGAGATCAACTCCAGTGACAGGAAGACCATGACGAGATTGGTACTCATCAGCAGCAAATGACTGCCCAGGGCGATTGCTAGTACCAGTACATAATATTCCGAGTGATATTGTTGTTTCGGCGTGGTGAGCGACATCATACAAGTCAGTACAATGCTGAAGTCAACGAGCAGCATCAGGAAATCGCCGAAGCCATCGCGGTGCAAAAAGTTGTTGAACAAATCAACCCCGGACTCCAATCCCCCGGAGATAATTACGCCCATGGAAACCATCGCGGCCAGGATGGTGAGGATGTTGAAGATCAGTCCTCGCCTGTTGCTGAATAATCCCGCGGTGAGAACGATCAACAGGATGCCTGTGAGGATTAATTCCGGAATAACATACGTAAAGCTCGCCTTTATCCCGATCAGTTGTTCATTCAGGCCCTGCACTGGATTTAAGGGTTAAGGGTGAGTTCTCTGCCTGTGTTAAGCACTACCTCGATGAATTGTTGTGTAAACGGATTTATCCAATCCATGATGGGTTGCGGAAAGATCCCGAAAAGCAGTGCGGCAATGCAAAGGGGCACCATCGAGGTATACTCCGCCGGTGTCAGTGGCGTGAGTTGATCCGGTCTAGCATCACCCTTCACATGAAAGACTCCGAAGAACATGCGCTGTATTGTCCACAAATAATATCCTGCACCGAGGATAAGGCCGAGCGTGCTGATGATTGCGAGGCTTTCGTGCAACAAACCATTCACAGCGTTTGATTTGAAAGCTCCGAGGAAAACCAGGATTTCCGCTATGAACCCGGCGAATCCCGGTAACCCCATCGATGCGAAAAATCCGATCAGCACAATTGTGAAGTAGGCCGGCATTCGCGAGGCCAGGCCGGAGTAGTGATCGATCATGCGATCATGGGTCCGGTCGGAGATCACGCCGGCGATCAGGAACAACAGTGCAGAGATGATACCGTGGCTAAACATCTGATAAATCCCGCCTGTTACTCCTTCCGTTGTCATGGAGGCGATGCCCAGCAGGACAAAGCCCATGTGCGATACGGAAGAATACGCAATCAGCCTCTTGAGGTCCTTGCTGGCCATGGCGTTAAGCGCGCCATAGATAATGGAGATCACGCCGAGCAAGCCGACCAGCCAGCTGAATGATAATGCAGCCTCAGGAAATACCGGGAAGGCTATCCGCAGAAGCCCATAACCTCCGATCTTCAGCAGCAGGGCGGCGAGGATAACAGATACCGGTGTGGGTGCTTCCACGTGGGCGTCGGGCAGCCACGTATGAAGCGGGACCATGGGCAGCTTGATGGCAAACCCGATGAACAGGAGAAGGAATCCCCATTCGCGCGCATTGAGAATTCCGATGGACCACGGCTGCGCCGGATCGAAGATCGATCCTTTCAGGTAGTTAGCCGGATCGCTCATGTGCAGCAGATTGAAAGTGTGAACAACACTATTGGTATGGGGATCCTGTACGGAAAGGTATAACCCGATCAGCGCGATGAGGATGAGCACGGAGCCCAGCAGGGTATACAGGAAGAACTTGATAGAAGCATACTCCCGTCGCGGGCCACCCCAAATACCGATGAGAAAGAACATGGGCAGCAACATGAACTCGAAGAACAGATAGAACAGCAGGAAGTCAAGCGCTGTAAAGGTTCCGATTATCGCCGTGTTAAGAATCAGGAAGAGTACAAAGTAGCCTTTAACATTTTTCGAAATCCGGGAGGATGCCAGTGCGGCAATGAGCATGATAACCACCGACAAAGTCACAAGAACGATGTTCAACCCGTCTATGCCCACAAAATATTCGGCCTGCAACAAACCCCAGCTTCCAAGGTCGAGCGTGATCCATGGCGTTTGCTCAACAAACTGCAATCCTGAGGCGCTTTCATAAGACAAAATGAGCCGCACTAATACCGCCAGCTGAAGCATGCTTGCAGCGATGGTGATCAGCCGGAAGCTTTTGTGGAATGAAGAGGGAACTATCAGAGCAATCAGCGCTGCAACAAGAGGGATGAAAATAAGCAGGGTAAGTAAATATTGCTGCATCTGTTTTATTCCCGATAACAGCGTGGCACCAAGCCGCGTACCTGCCATCGTTATTTAAGAGCCCAAATTATAAAAATAATAATTGTAAAAGCTGACCAGAAAATATAAAGCTGGATATTTCCGCCTTGGAAAGATCGCGTGATCCTTCCACCGAACCCGGTGAACTTTGCGACCGCGTTTACTGTGCCATCGATAAACACGCGATCGACCCAACCCGTGAAGTGGGCAAAGATCACTTGTCCGTAAACCAGGCCGTGCAAGCTCCGGTCAATTATCCTTCTCTCAGTGTACCCGACAATACCAGAAGTGGTCCGTAAAAATCTTGTTGTGAAGCTTTCAAATGCGCTATCGATGTGAAATACATTCCTGAACACATGATTTGTCTTAAACCTCGCGTTCCTGAAAACATGCCAGCTGACGAGCAGAGCCACCACCACCCAGGCAATGGAAAAGATGGTGATCCAGAGTGCATACGCGGAGGGCTGTTCAGCGGGCATGATCCACCCCTTAAAATCGAAAGGGTTCCATGACACGAGAAACCAGAGGGAGCCGGCGGCCAACAGAACTGCCGGACCGCGCATGATCCACCCCGGCTCAGAGATCTGCAGGGCGCGAATGGTCCTTTCCTCGCCATAAAACACAAACCAAATCATTCTGAAAGTATAAAGCACTGTCAGGAATGACACAACGAGGATGACCGCGATCATGGCCCAGGAAAGCGCATCCGTATGCATGAACAGTGTTGTCAGAATTGCTTCCTTCGACAGAAATCCTGAGAAGAAGGGAACTCCTGCCAGGGAGGCGCCGCTGATCATAAAAGCGAGGAAGGTAACTGGCATTCGCTTTCTTAATCCGCCCATGTTGCGTATATCCTGATCGTTGAAGTGTATGTGCGCGGGCCGTCCTTCATGTATAGAATGGATGATCATTCCTGCAGACAAGAACAGGCATGCTTTGAAAAATGCGTGCGTCAGCAGATGCAGGAGGGCTGCATCAACGACGCCCATTCCCAGGGCAAGCACCATCAGCCCGAGCTGCGACATGGTTGAATAAGCAAGTATTTTTTTAATGTCATATTGCGACAGCGCGGCGAGCGCGCCGGTAAGCGTTGTGATCATGCCGATGATGGCCACAACGATCAATGCTTCCGGGGTGAACAGGGAGAATACGCGAACAAGAAGATACACACCTGCAGCCACCATGGTGGCCGCGTGGATCAGCGCGGATACCGGCGTGGGGCCTTCCATTGCATCCGGCAACCATGTGAA
>CBFGXV010000042.1:0-9888 GCA_965652755.1 uncultured Chryseosolibacter sp.
CTCCAGGGCAACCCAGCAGGTAAGGTGCTGCATGGGTTTCGTTCGTGTCCAGTAACTGTAATCCTGATGCCAGGCCACTACGCCACCATGGTGGGCGGGCTTGCAAAAGAGTTGATCATGCCAGAATCGCACAGGTTTATTTTCCAGCAATTGGCTTGCTGCCACCACAAACGCCGGGTTCCACAGCACGTCGTGGAATCCGGGAGTAATCCGCCAGTGCCCCAGCGAGTGGAACAGGACGGCATTCGGATTGGCGGATTCATTGCTGTGAAATTCATAGAACAAGTGATGCTTCGGGTGCGATGGGTCCTTGATCTCATCCAGTTCCCGGTTCAATTGATCTACCTGGTCATCCTCAAGCAACTTCACGTTCGCCAGATAGCCGTTTTCCCGGAAGAAATTGACCTGGTCCGAACTTAGTTTGTACTTCTCCCATTCCTGACGAGTAACACCGCGGGAAAATGATTTGTTAATTGGCTGGTGATAGCGCGAAAGATCCTGTTGCAGTTCCATTTTATGAAATTTGACGTCTTGCCTGACGATTCTGAGAATTCTTCCCGGTTATCGTCCGCATTAAATATATTGATTTTTTCGAAGGGTGGCCCGCGTCCCTCCAACTTTTCCACAGCCGGCGTCTTGCAACGCAAGCGGAATCAGCTACATGCATTACTTAATCCTCACTGATACAGCCACTGCTGGTTGGCACTATTTTTCTCCGCTCATAACCTCATGGAACCCAATGTGAAAGTCGTTTACGATCCCCGGAAAGGCAGTGCCGTTCCGCCAGCGATGCAGTCAGTAGAGCGAATGGCAAAACTGCTTGATTCAAAGTTCTCGATCCCCGGAACAAACATCAAATTCGGTCTGGATCCCATACTAAGTCTGATGCCCCTTCTCGGCGACCTCATTACACTTGTGATATCGAGCATGCTGATCTACACCATGCACAACCAGGGCGCGAGCCGTAAAGTTGTTGTGAAGATGATGCTCAACGCGGGCCTTGATACACTCATCGGCGCCGTCCCTCTGGTGGGAACTGTTTTCGACGTGTTCTACCGGTCGAACGAACGGAATATAAAATTGCTGAAGGAGCACTATTACGAGGGAAAACACCAGGGCTCCGGAACAGGTCTGCTCCTGGCAATCTTTGTGATCGCCATTCTGATCATTGCCGCGGTGGTCTATGGAATATGGAAGTTATTTGAAGCGATCTTTTGAATGGTGAGTGCACGGGCTAACTATCGCGCACGCGTAACCGAAACGTCAGATTTTGATATGAATGTAGAGATAATATGATCGAAGACCTCTGGTACAAGAACGCCGTCATTTACAGCCTTGACCTTGAAACTTTTATGGATGCCAACGGCGATGGTGACGGCGACTTCGAAGGCCTGAAGCTCCGGTTGGATTATCTGCATGCACTCGGCGTTGATACGCTGTGGCTCGCTCCCTTTCAGCCGTCCCCGAACAAGGACAACGGCTATGATATCTCCGACTATTACGGAGTGGACCCGCGCCACGGATCGAGCGGCGACTTTGTAGAATTTATGCATCAGGCCAGGAAGCGGGGAATGAAAGTCATTATCGATCTGGTCGTCAATCATACTTCCGACAAGCATCCGTGGTTTCTTAACGCCCGCAGCGGAAAAACGGCAAAGTTCCGCGACTGGTATGTGTGGTCGGAGAAGAAGCCATCCGACTGGAATGAAGGGATGGTTTTTCCGGGGGTACAAAAAGCCACATGGACGCGCGACAAAAAAGCGCAGGCGTATTATCATCACCGGTTCCATGAATTTCAACCTGATCTGAACATCGACAATCCTGAGGTTCGCGCCGAGATCCGCAAGATCATGGGTTACTGGATTGAGCTCGGCATTGAAGGCTTCCGCGTGGATGCCGTACCATTCATACTGGAAACTCAGAAAGCGGGACAGCCAAACAGGAAGATCAGATTCGAGTACCTGCGAGAGATGCGGCGCTTTCTGCAATGGCGGAACGGCCAGTCTGTGTTGCTGGGCGAAGCCAATGTCTTGCCAAAGGACAGCGATAAATACTTCGGAGACGAAGGCAATGGCATCCATCTCATGTTTAATTTTTACGTCAACCAATACATTTTCTACGCGCTGGCCACTGCTGACGTCGCGCCTCTTGTGGAGGCGCTTGAAAAAACGCGCCTGTATTTCCATACGTCGCAGTGGGCGCACTTTCTCCGCAATCACGATGAGCTTGACCTGGGAAGGCTCACCGCCAGGCAGCGCCAGAAGGTCTTTGATCGCTTCGGTCCTGAGAAGGACATGCAGCTCTATGATCGGGGCATTCGTCGAAGGCTGGCTCCGATGATTGGTAATCGTCCACAGACAGAGCTGGCGTATAGTTTATTATTCTCGCTGCCGGGAACTCCGGTGATTCGCTACGGCGATGAGATTGGCATGGGCGATGACCTTGGTTTAAAAGAACGCGATGCTGTGCGTACACCGATGCAATGGTCAGCCGAGAAAAATGCCGGATTTTCTCCAGCGAAGAAGCTTGTACATCCTGTCATAAGCAAAGGGCCCTACGCTTTTGCCGATCTGAAGGTAGAGACGCAGTGGCGTTCACCCGAATCGCTTCTCAACTGGATGACATCGCTGATCAGGCTCCGGCAGGAGTGCGTCGAGATTGGATGGGGCGAGTGGTGTATTTTGAAAACCAGCGCGCCAACGGTGCTTTGTATGTATTACAAGTGGCAGGAGAGTTCGCTGGTTACGCTCCACAACTTCGATGAGAAGGCGCGCGAAGTTCATCTCGACCTGAAGCTGAAGGGGGAATCAAAACTGATCGACCTGATGAAGATAGACGAAAATATTGCAGATGAGAACGGTGTTCACCGGATAAGCCTCGGCGCGTATGGGTACCGTTGGTTCCGTTCGGGAAACCTTGAACATCTGTTGCAGAAGAAACCAACTCAAAAATAATGTCCATGTCGAAATCGGATCACCTGCTGTGGTGGCAAAAAGGGATTATCTATCAGATTTATCCGCGTTCATTCCAGGATTCTAACGGCGATGGCGTGGGCGATCTTCCCGGCATTATCACCCGCCTCGACTATCTGCAATGGCTAGGAGTTGATGCGGTGTGGATCTCGCCCATATACCAGTCGCCCATGGCAGACTTCGGCTATGATATTTCGGATTACTGCAGCGTGCATCCGCTGTTCGGATCGCTTCAGGATTTTGACCGTTTGCTGGATGAAGTCCATAAGCGCGGGATGAAGCTGATCCTCGACCTGGTTCCGAACCACAGCTCCGATCAGCATCCGTGGTTTCTCGAGTCGCGAACGTCGCGCGACAATCCAAAACGCGATTGGTACATCTGGAAGGATCCGGCTCCCGGCGGCGGTCCGCCCAATAACTGGCTGAGTGTATTCGGCGGTTCGGCGTGGGAATGGGACGAAAGAACACAGCAGTATTATTACCATGCATTTCTAAGAGAGCAACCGGATCTTAACTGGCGAAACGCGGAGCTGCAGCAAGCAATGTTAAATGCCATGCGCTTCTGGCTCGCCAGGGGCGTCGATGGATTTCGAGTTGACGTGATGTGGCACATGATCAAGGATGATGAGTTTCGCGACAATCCTCGGAACCCGGACTATCAACCGCACCAGGCGACGTACGAGAAACTTATTCCCATCCATTCTACGGATCAACCCGAAGTGCATGAGATCGTGCGCATGATGCGCGAGGTCATGGACCAATACCAGGAAAGGGTGATGATTGGAGAGATCTATCTTCCCGTTCACAGGC
Organism: uncultured Chryseosolibacter sp.; assembly: GCA_965652755.1. Lineage (GTDB taxonomy): Bacteria > Bacteroidota > Bacteroidia > Cytophagales > Cyclobacteriaceae > Chryseosolibacter. The sequence goes on from CBFGXV010000042.1 coordinate 3,783, forward strand.
TTGTGATGTATTACGGCGAGGATAATCGCGGAGCGCACCTGCCTTTTAATTTTCAGTTGCTCAGTGTCCCCTGGGAGCCCGGCAGGTTGTTTTCAATTATCGAAGAATATGAAGCTGCGCTTCCTTCCGGCGGATGGCCGAACTGGGTTCTTGGCAACCATGATCAGGTGAGAATAATCAGTCGCATCGGACGCGAACAGGCAAAGGTCGCCGCAATGCTCTTGCTCACGCTGCGGGGCTCTCCCACGATTTATTATGGTGAGGAAATTGGAATGCAGGATGTGGGAATTCCTCCCGAGGAAGTACAGGATCCTCAGGGATTGAATATGCCCGGGCTCAACCTCAGCCGCGATCCCTGTCGCACACCGATGCAGTGGGATAATAGCGCATGGTCTGGATTTTCAACAGTGAAACCGTGGCTTCGCGTTGCACACAACTACGCGCGCGTAAACGTGGAGGTGCAAAAGCTTGATGCATTTTCCATGCTTAACTTCTATAAGGCGTTGATCGGGCTGCGACAGCGCGAGCCAGCTCTTCACGCGGGAGAATACCAGTCAGTCTTTTCCGATCGGCAGATCATTGCCTACATGCGGGTAACATCTGAAAGTCGCTTGCTTGTCATTTTAAACATGAGCCACCGGCCGTGCGTTTTCCGTCCTTCCGGTTTTGAGTTAACCGGTGTGATCGAACTTTCTACAGAACCGGAGCATAATGGAGTATATGTTAAAGGAGCCCTGGCCTTAAGCGGAGACGAAGGCATAATCGTCCGGCTTAAAAAATAATTGATCAACAGGTAATACAGTAACGTGTCGCACAGTGGCATAATGTTTTAAAGTCATCATGGATAAAAAACGTTATGAATAATTTTTTTCGGGCACTTATTGCCGGTTACGGGGCAAAGAAATTAGGCGGTGGTTGTTTTGGGACAATCGTGGTTTTTATTCTGATATGGGTGGCACTCGGGCAGTGTAGCTTTTCCTCGAGACAAGTTCCTCCGCCGCAGACGTTTCCGGCGAAGCATAGGGTCAGTGTTCCCCTCCCGGCATCTCATCTTCAGTTCCTCATCTCGCAGATCAGAACGGGACAGGTTTTACCGGTCAGCCCGACCGACGGCCTACGGGTTGTCGCACTGACGGAAGACGAAGTGTAATGTCTGAAAGATTTCGTTTTCACGACGCGGTCCGGAACTTAGAGTAATATGGATTACACGCGAAGGCTTGCGATAATGTGTTAAAGCGAATGACGTACTTGACATGTCAATCATGAATGGTCTGCAGATGTCGGAAAACTCGGTGATGTGTTCGCGGGCTCATGCGGATTTTTTTGATAAATGAGAAATGCCTGAGTAATTAAGGCCGGTTATAAGGTTTTTCGTATCTTTCAACGCTGGTGTGACAATAACTGATTGCATCAGTCTGTTGGAGCCAGATGCCTTTTTTGCCAGGAAATATTCGCAGCGCACACATTGTAATGGGAGGATTGTTCCTGGCGCTGTTGGTGCTCGTCTCAACTTGTGACATGATCTCCGGAGAAACACAACTCTCCGGCGTTGTTCATTTCTCCGGGCGCGAATTCGCTGGCGCCGAAACGTGCGCCTCGTGCCACCTTGAAATAAGCGAGTCGCATGGTCATACTCCTCATTCCCAGACTTCCGCTGCAACGTCCCAAAGTATCAAAGGAAGCTTTGACTCGGGAGAAAATGTACTGATCATTAATGAACGACTCAGAGTCGTAATGGAGAGAACAGATTCCGGGTTGTTTCAGAAGGGATTCGTCGACGGTAAAGAGATTATCAGCAAACCATTCGATATCACGATCGGGTCAGGACGCAAAGGACAGTCGTATCTCTACTGGCAGGATAATTCGCTCTTCCAATTACCAGTCTCCTATTACGCGCCGCGCGATACATGGAGCACAAGTCCTGGCTATCCTGTCGACCAAATGGTTTTTGACAGAAGCATTCCTGCCCGCTGCCTGGAATGTCACAGCACGTATTTTAAAGTTGAAAAAACAATCAAGAATCGTGAGACCTTTAACGCCGACCAGGTGATGTTGGGCGTATCGTGCGAAAGATGCCATGGTCCGGCTGGCGACCACGTTGCTTTCCACCGGAAACATCCCGATGAAAAATCGGCGCAACACATTGTGAATCCTGCTGCGCTGACCCGGCAACAAAAGCTGGATAATTGCGCACTCTGTCATTCCGGACTCCGTGACAATATTATGCCCTCTTTCTCCTATGTCGTTGGCGACGACCTTGAATCTTTTTCATATCCTGGTACCCCCGCAGACAGCGCCGCGACGCTGGACGTACATGGCAACCAGTATGGTCTTCTGAGCGCGAGCAAATGTTTCAAGCAGAGCACCCTTGATTGCTCGACCTGCCATAACGTTCATGCGAAGGAGACAAACCGGCTGGAAGTATTTTCCGCGCGCTGCATGAGCTGTCATGAGCAAGGAAAGAATACTTTTTGCACCCAGCCGGAAACTCCGGGGTTATCACTCACCAGGAATTGTATCGATTGTCACATGCCCGCCCTCCCCTCCCGTCAGGTCTTCCTGCGCACGGCCGACAACACGAATAATACTCCTTTCTACGTGCGGACCCACCTCATTGGCGTTTACGAAGAGAATGTGCGGAAATACCTGGAAAGTTTGGAAAAACACATTTCGCCCTAGTCGTTACCTTTCATAGTCGCCCCGATCCCTCTTTATTTTTACGGCGCGTTGAATCTGGAATCCCTTAATTATATTGCCGTGTTAAATTTTCCCTAATGAGCTTTCGTTGGTGTCCCTTGTCCATTCTTTCTTTAATTGTCGTCTTTCTGGTCGCGTGTGATAACAAGCCGCGAAAGATCCTGATCTATTCGCCGCAGCCGGCCGCTTCACCACATGCCGTTTCGGCACGCGTCTTTGAATATTGCAACCTGGAAGGTATCGACGTCGACACGACGTCCTCACCCGATTATCTGATGGAAGACTCGCTGATAAATTACAGTGCGGTCGCCTTCATCGGTTCTTCGCCCGACAAGCTGGGATACCGGAACCAAAACGACGTTGAGCGTTTTGTCCAGGCAGGTGGCGGCATCATTGTGTTCAATGTTCCCCCCGATACTATTCTGAACTGGCCGTGGTACAAGAAATTGGAAGCGGATCGCGTGTCCGGGAAATCCAGTGTCTGGAAAAAAAAGTACGATGGTGGCCGGGTGGCTTTTGCTTCAATTGACAGCGAGCAGAACGATGACATCGAAGACCTGATTGACTTTGCAGCCGTCGGTCATCCGGACTTCGCTGATGCCAAAACGCAACGGGTCCCGGAAGCAAACAGGTTTGTGGTTGAGGTGCTTGACACTTATATGTACGAGCCAATGGAGATGGTCATCTTTCCTGACGGCCGTGTATTGTATCTGGAACGCCGCGGCGACGTAAAACTGTATAACCCGACTGTTGGAAAAACCAAAACGATCGCGGCGTTCGATGTCAGTATCACAGGCAATTATGAAGACGGTATGCTGGGCGTTGCACTTGATCCGGAGTATGAAAAAAATAACTGGATCTATATCAACTACTCCCCTGCCGGCGACATTCCGAAACAAAATGTTTCAAGGTTTGAAATGATCGGCCAATGGAGATGGTCATCTTTCCTGACGGCCGTGTATTGTATCTGGAACGCCGCGGCGACGTAAAACTGTATAACCCGACTGTTGGAAAAACCAAAACGATCGCGGCGTTCGATGTCAGTATCACAGGCAATTATGAAGACGGTATGCTGGGCGTTGCACTTGATCCGGATTACGAAAAGAATAACTGGATCTATATCAACTACTCCCCTGCCGGCGATATTCCGAAGCAAAATGTTTCAAGGTTTGAAATGATCGGCGACAGCCTTATACTCAGCTCTGAGAAGATCGTCCTTGAAATACCCACGCAGCGCGAAACTTGTTGCCATTCCGGCGGACACCTGGAATTCGGTCCCAACGGTGATCTTTACATTTCAACTGGCGATAACACAAGTTCCAAAGAATCAGACGGATTTTCTCCGATCGATGAGCGTCCCGGGCGCGCGCCTTTCGATGCCCAGAAATCGTCGGGTAACACCCACGACCTGCGCGGAAAAATCCTGCGCATCCATCCTGAGCCCGATGGCTCTTACACAATTCCTGACGGAAACTTGTTTGCGAAGGACGGCTCACAGGGAAAGCCCGAGATCTATGTGATGGGAACACGCAATGCATTCAGATTCACAGTTGACGATCGCAACGGAATCGTCTATTGGGGTGATGTGGGTCCCGACGGAGGCATCACCAATGAACGGGGGCCGCAGAGCCATGATGAGTTCAACCAGGCGCGCAAAGCCGGAAATTACGGGTGGCCGTATTTTGTTGCCGACAATAAAGCCTATGCGGATTTCGATTTCGCAACCAACACAATCGGTCCGAAATTCAACCCCGACGAACCCGAGAACAACTCGCCGAACAATACGGGTGCGAGAATTCTTCCGCCCGCGCAAAAGCCCATGATATGGTATCCTTACGGGGAGTCAAAGGAATTTCCGGTGCTCGGTAAAGGATCGCGCAGCGCGATGAGCGGCCCGGTGTATTACCATGACGATTTCCGGGATGCCAAAACGCGCTTTCCTGAATATTACAACGGAAAGCTTTTTATCTACGAATGGGCGCGCAGTTGGGTGAAGGTAGTGTCTTTCGATGAAGACCTGAACCTGGCGCGTATCGAGCCGTTCCTCCCTGAGCAAGAATGGTATAAACCGATTGACATCAAGTTCGGGCCCGACGGTTCCATGTATGTGCTGCAATATGGCGCAAATTATTTTGAGCATAACCCTGACTCGCGACTCGTAAAGATCACTTACGTCGAGGGTAACCGCGAGCCAAGAGCTGACCTGTACGCCGACAAGACCGTTGGCGCCGTTCCATTAACGGTGACGCTATCTGCTGACAAATCGGTCGACTTTGACAGAAATGACGCGTTGACATACGCATGGGAAACAGGCGCAGGCGCATCCACAAACACCCGCGATAAAAAGATTACCGTCACATATGACCAACCCGGAATTTATAAACCCACAGTTACCGTCCGTGACAAAGACGGAAAGCAGTCTACCGCAACCCTTGAGATACGCGCAGGTAACGAACCCCCTGAAGTTTTTATCGACATCAAAGGCGCCAACAGGTCATTCTACTTCGACCGGGCAAAAATAGATTATAATGTCTCGGTCAGGGATCTGGAAGATGGTTCACTGGACAGCGGGATTGACCCGTCGGCGGTGTTCCTGTCTTTTGATTATCTGAAAGAAGGAAAAGACCTCGCATTGTTAACGTCGAACGCAGACATTGCCGGGGATCTCACCACCCTGCGCGGGAAACTTGCTGCTGAAAAAAGTGATTGCAAGACGTGCCATCACATCTCCAATAAATCCATCGGGCCAACTTACACGGAGATCGCTCAGCGATACAAGGGCAAAGGGGTCGACAAGATGCTTGCGGGTAAGATCATCAAAGGTGGCAATGGGAATTGGGGAAAGAACATGATGGCTGCGCACCCGCAGCATTCAGAAGAAGAGGCTCTGGAGATGGTGAGATATATCCTTTCCATCACAAAGCCATCCGCGAAGCCTCTGGCATTGTCGGGTTCGATCTCTACCGATGAACATCTCGCGACTAAAACCAAGGGTATCTATGTCATCCGGGCAAATTACGCCGACAAGGGAAACCCTTCAACGGGCAGGCTGACAGGACGCAGCATGCTCTCGCTGCGAAACCCGCACGTGGAGGCGGAAGATGCGGATATCATGCATAACACCAGCACGAGGCACATCGATGGCACTGACATGGCCTTTCTTGCAAACATTCAGGACGGATCGCATATCGGGTTCAAAGATATCGACCTGACCGGTATCAAAGCGATCCACTTCAGGGCGAGCACGCAGGAACCAGGTAGCTTTATTGAAGTGCGGCAAGGCGGGCCATTGGGAAAACTGATTGGTAAGGCGCGGGTCAACCAGGTTGAAAAGTTGGGTGATCCGGTCAAGCTCACCGATGACAGCGGGATGAGAACCTGTAACGGACCGGACATCGGAACGCCCCGG
>CBFGXV010000043.1:0-9834 GCA_965652755.1 uncultured Chryseosolibacter sp.
GGAGACCACACGTCCGCGGTTGGCCCCTATATCGAGGACATCGTGAAGAAACTGCGCGTCGACCAGTCCGAACTCCGGCACGTTCCACGATCCAAAGTCCGACTGCCACAGAAACTCTTCCTGCCACCTGAAGTTGATATTAAACCCAAAATTCTGCGTGACCCTTCTGTTGCCAATACCTACGCTGAATTTGTTTTCAGGTGTGTTAAAGCCAGCCCTGAATTCCGAAGACTCATCGGCGTTGTCATCGAAAGTAGCGTACGAGTAACTTCCAGTCAGGGTATAGTATTTCGGAAGATTATAAGTGATACCCAATCCGACACCCATTGACGTTACTTCCTGAGGCGTATTCACATAGGCGGAATATACCGTTCCCCTGGGCACTGTTTCACCCTGGTGAGTCGTTGCCTCTTTGAGCACGTAATCGCCGCCTCCGATAAAATCCGTGTATGTTGTGAAATAACTATTCAGATCAATCAGGAAATTGCTTGCGAAGATCCCCTTATAGCCGATCTCAAAAGATTTAAGTTGTTCGGGGCCGACGTAGGGTACAAATACTTCTTCCAGTACATCCTCATTGGTAGATCCGCCGGCAAGATACGCGTTCCAGGAATCAAGCGTATAAGCGCCGCCTTCGTGCAGACCATATCTCGCGGCGTTATCCTTCGAACTTCCAAGCAGTGTATTCGTGCCGACCGGGAAGTAGATGTATTGAGCCTGTGTATCGGGGTTCCTAAAACCCGTTTGAAATGAAGCGCGGATGTTATGCGTTTCGCTGAATGAATAGACCGCCGATATCCTTGGGGTGACGCGCCCTTCGAAATTTTCATTCTTATCGAAGCGCAGTGATCCGGTGAACTTCAAAGCGTCGGCAAATGTTTTTGAGATCTGCGTGTAAAGTCCGTATTCATCGATGTTGATCCGCTCAAAGTTCTGGCCGTCATCGGGATCTTCATTGAAGATCGTCCCGTCCGAGAAGAGGCTGTATCGTCTTACATTTCCACCCAGCTGGATCTCGGCAAAACTTATCTTGTCTGCGAAGTTATAGTTGAATTCACCGTGAAATAATCTGGAGTTGTCGATGAATTTTGCTCCGGCAGGGTCGCGCTGGAAATAGTCATTGCGCACAGCTTCCACGAGATCGCTGAACTCAGCCGAACCCACGGCGGGGCGCCCGGCATCTGCCTGAGCACGCGCCGCCTGGTGTGCGGCATATGAATCCCCGGCAGGAACTCCAGGTACATAGCCCTGCATTGCGAGCACATAGGTTTGGCCGTACGTCGGAGCCCACTGTGAAGCTGTCGGACTGATCCGCTCGTTTACGAGGCCACCCAGTGCGGCCATGTTGTAAGAATCGCCAGCATCGGTAGCGGTGACATATCCCCGTACAAAAAAGTTAGACGACCTGAATTCCAGCTTGTGGAACTCCTGGGTAAAATCGCGCAATGCATATTTCTGTGAACCCTGATATACCGAGCTGCCTCCGCCAAAGCGGTAATTGTACAGCGCTTCAAGCTTGTCTGTAATGCGGTAGTGCAAGGCGACATCGCCCTTGATACTTTTCGCATCGTAGTTGTCGATGAGATCCTGCTCTCTCCAGCCTGTCCGCCGCAAATCGAAAGGAGCGATGGTGGGCAGCGGCACAGAGAATGCGATCCTTGTTTCATCGCCGTACAGGTTTACACCGTCGAAATTTGGCTGACCGGTGAGATCAACAGTTGATTCAGGACGGTTTACATCGGTTCCGTAGTCTGTGCTGTGCCAGTCCTCGGCATCGAAAATGGAAAAGTTTACCTTGAAAGCGAACTTGTTGTTGAAAGCTTTTGCGTAACGCAAGCCGAAATTGTAGAACGGAAACGATTCGCCTTGCGCGTCAGAGGTAGTGATACCACCCTTGGCCTGTGCGCTGAGGCCCTGAAACTCGAAGGGACTTTTGCTGTTCATCAGTAGCACGCCGTTGAAGGCGTTCGGTCCGTACAAGGCTGACGCTGTGCCGGGGAGTAGTTCCATACTTTCGATGTCCAGCTCTCCGATCCCGACAATGTTACCCGTGGGAAAATTCAAGAGGGGAGCTTGTGTGTCGATACCATCTACCATCTGCACAAAGCGAACGTTGGCGATCGTCGCAAAGCCGCGCGTGTTGATCTGTGGGAAGTTCAGACTGCTCGAGGTGAATTGAACCCCCTTTACAGTTGCGAGTGCATCGTAAAATTCCGCGGCCGGAGTCTGCTGGATCGCGAGCAGGTCCACCTTCTCGACAGTCACTGGCGACTTGAGAATGTTTTCCTCTACCCTTGATGCCGAGACAACAATTTCCTGCCCGAGAATACTTTGTTCCTCCAGTACAATTTCCAGCCCTGATGTGCTTGCATCAGTTATCTCAGCTTCCTTCGTCGTATAACCCATGAATGAAAAGACGAGGGTGAATGGCGGAGTATTATTAACGGAGAGATCGAAATTGCCACGCGTGTCAGAGATTGTCCCGATGACAAGACCTTTCACCTGGATGTTCACTCCGGCAAGTGTCTCGCCCGATGCGTCCCTCACAGTTCCCGAAATGTTGGTTTGCGCAAAACAAATCGAGGTTATCAAAAGGCACAAAGCCGTCGATAACCCCGAACGTTTGTAGATTTTGTTCATATAGTTTGTTTGAGGTTTACTTTGACACGCGGCAGGGATTCAGTTCCTGACTGTATTCAATAAAAATACGAAATTTTACAAAAAACGGAGAATATGGGCCAAAATATCGTTTGCGCTGGCTATGTGTTAGTTTCCTTTCGGAGGTGTTCTACCAGTTTTTCACAAAGCGCGTTGGTCTCATTGGCCATTGTTTCGTCACCGGTTGCCTGAAGCATGCTTTGGGCGATACCGCCGATGCAATCAATGTAAAAGCGTTTCATCTCGTCCACAGGCATATCTTTCGCCCACAGGTCGATCCGCAGGGTATTTTTCTGGATGTGATCCCACAAGGCGATGCTGATTGATTTCGTTTCGGTGAGGCCGGGATCCGGTTTTTCGGTTGCGTCCCAGAAGATTTTGTCAGGGATATTCTGCTCGTCAAGGTGAACGGTGAAATTAATCGTGGATTTCTTCATGTCAGTATAAAATGGGTTGATATGTGGGTAAACGGATCGCGTCGATCAGATGTTCATTTCGGGGATGTCGCCTTCAATGATCAGCTTCCCTGCCGTAGCATTCCTGATCTGGTCAACGGATATTCCGGGGGCACGCTCGAGAAGTTTGAATCCTCCTTGTGGAAGAACATCCAGCACAGCCATGTCTGTGACCACCTTCTTCACGCATCGCAATCCCGTGATAGGCAGCGTGCACTGCGGTAATAGTTTGGAAGCGCCGTCCTTGCTGCAGTGTTGCATGGCTACAATAATATTTTTCGCGGACGCAACCAGATCCATTGCCCCGCCCATTCCCTTTACCATTTTTCCGGGCACTTTCCAGTTTGCGATGTCTCCCTTTTCGGAAACTTCCATCGCGCCCAGGATGGTGAGGTGAATGTGACCGCCGCGGATCATACCGAAGCTTTCAGCGGAATTGAACAAAGCAGAACCCGGCATCATCGTAATGGTTTGCTTTCCCGCATTGATCAGATCGGCGTCGATCTCCTCTTCGCCGGGGAAAGGGCCAATGCCGAGCAATCCATTTTCCGACTGCAACACGACGTCCAGGTTTGATGGAATGTAGTTGGCAACAAGGGTGGGGATGCCGATGCCCAGGTTGATGTACATGCCATCTTCAACCTCCTGCGCTATGCGCTTCGCAATTCCTGTTTTATCTAGCATACAAGGTCTGTTAATGAATGAAAGTCATGCCTTCTTCATGCCTCTTAATGTCCGCTGCTCGATCCGCTTTTCATAATGAGCGCCTTGGAATATCCGCTGAACAAAGATGCCCGGCGTATGGATACAGTTCGGATCAAGTTCTCCCGGCTCGACAAGTTCCTCGACTTCTGCGATTGTTATTTTTCCGGCACTGGCCATCATGGGGTTGAAATTGCGCGCGGTGCCGCGATAGACCAGGTTGCCCGCCGTGTCGCCTTTCCAGGCTTTCACAATCGAATAATCGGACCGGAGCCATCGCTCCATCAGATACTTTTTCCCATCGAACTCGCGGACTTCCTTGCCTTCCGCTACTTCGGTGCCGTATCCGGCCGGGGTAAAAAAAGCCGGGATACCCGCGCCACCCGCCCTGATGCGTTCGGCAAGCGTACCCTGTGGGATAAGTTCAACTTCTAACTCACCCGAAAGAAGCTGGCGCTCAAACTCCGCGTTTTCGCCTACGTAGGATGAAATCATCTTTTTTACCTGGCGCGTCTTCAATAACAGGCCGATGCCGAAGTCGTCAACGCCCGCGTTATTGGAAATGAACGTCAGACCTTTTACACCCTTATGCAAGAGGGCCTGTATACAGTTTTCCGGAATTCCACACAAACCAAAACCACCCATCATGATGGTGGCATTGTCGGGGATGTCATTTACTGCTTCATCCGCATTTTTTACGACCTTGTTTATCATATTTCCAGAGCATGATTAGCATTCTTCTGAATCGGGGGTGCTTGCAAATTAATGAATTAAACACCCGGCCCTAATATTGCAGTTTCAAAAAAAAGCGTTCCTGCTGCTTGGCTGGTCGCGGATCTGCTTCAGGGCTTCCAGGGCATCTTCCTTATCCTTTGATAGCTGCGCTTTCATGGGTTCAAGCCCGTTGAATGTCTGATCTCCGCGCAGCATTTTATGAAAGTGGACCGTAAGCGTTTCACCATAGATATCCCGGTCGAAATCAAAGATATTTACTTCTATATTTCTTCTGGTGCCGTGTATTGTTGGACGGTATCCGATGTAGAGCATGCCGCCAAAGGTCCGGTGTTCCAGCGTCACAGTCACAGCATAGATCCCGTCTGCAGGAATGAGTTTGTATTTGGAATCAATTTCCAGGTTGGCGGTCGGGTATCCCAGCGTATGACCGATGCGGTCGCCCTTAACAACCCTGCCGGTGATGCGGTACGGTTGTCCGAGGAAATGATTCGCCGTTTCTATATCCCCTGCATCGAGGGCCTTGCGGATCTTTGTAGAACTCACTGCGACGTGATCGACCTCCTGCCGCGGGATCTCTTCTACGTCAAAGCCATAGCGGGGTCCGTTGATCTTTAGTTGCTCGAAGCTGCCCTCGCGGTTCTTGCCGAAATGATGGTCGTACCCAATGACGAGCTTGCGCGTGCCTATTGTTCTCACAAGGATCTCCTGGATAAATTGTTCGCTTGACAACTGTGAGAATTCTTTCGTGAAGGGTATCCGGATGAGGTGTTGTATGCCCTGGTCTTTCAGCAGATCCGCCTTCTCTTCAAAAGTATTGAGCAGCTTGAGGTCTTCGTCCTCGGGATGTAACACAAGCCTTGGATGCGGCCAGAACGTTATGACCACCGTTTCTCCGAAATTCCGCGATGCGATTTCACGCAGCCTGGAGAAGATCTTTTGATGACCAACGTGGACGCCATCGAATGTCCCGCTGGTGACCACCGCATACTGCAGTGGCGTGAAATCATCGATACCGTGATAAATTTTCATGGGACAGTTCACTTAATGTTACCCTGAACTCGCCTGTCCGGGCACTACATCGTCGATATTCAGGGCGTCTTCAAGTTTAAAGTTACCAATTCTTGTTCTGCACAGATCGGTAAGATACGCGCCGACTGAAAGCGCATTACCGAAGTCCCGAGCAATGCTGCGAATATAAGTTCCTTTTGAACAAACTATGCGGAATGACACCTCGGGCAGTGCAATGGCTGTGATCTCAAACTCGGTGACTTCAACATCGCGGTGCTTCAGGTCGATCTCCTGACCCTTGCGGGCAAACTGGTAAGCCCTCTTTCCTCCGATGCGGATCGCGGAGTGGAGTGGGGGTAGCTGGCTGATATTTCCTGTCAGGGCATGCGTTGCGCCGCGGATCTGATCTGCTGTCAGAAAAGAGGTATCGCGTTCTTCCGAGACTTCGGTTTCCAGATCGTGCGACGGCGTCGATTTACCCAATACAAATTTCCCCGTGTATTCTTTCTCGAGGCCCATGAACTCTTCGATCCGTTTTGTCATCTTGCCGGAGCAGATGATGAGCAACCCGGTGGCCAGGGGATCAAGCGTGCCCGCGTGTCCGATCTTCTTTATCTTCAACCGGTAACGCAATTTGTTCACCACATCGAAAGACGTCCATCCAAACGGCTTGTTGATCAACAATACCCGGTCGTTGTCCTCGGCTTTCTCCATTTAAACGACTGAAAGTTCGATGCCCATGTAGTAGAGGATCAGTATAATGGCCCCGACGGCGATGCGGTAATACCCGAAGAGCCTGAAACCGTGACGGGTGAGAAAGGTTATAAACGACTTGATGGCCGCCATCGCGACGAGGAAAGCCACAACATTGCCGATGACCAGAACCGTGATCTCGTCCTGGCCGAAGGATCCACCATCGCGGTAAAAATTGAACATCGAGAGAACCGTCGCAGCGAACATGGTCGGCACAGCGAGAAAGAACGAAAATTCTGCCGCCGTCTTTTTATTAAGCTTTTGTGAGAGACCCCCGATGATCGTCGCGGCAGAACGCGACACCCCTGGAACCATCGCGATTACCTGGAAGAACCCTATCTTGAAAGCTTTCGGATAAGTAACGTTCTGATCTGCGAGTTCTTCAGTCTTGAATATCCGGTCTATGTAAAGAAAAAAAATACCTCCTGCAAGAAGGGCATAACCAACAACATCCACCCGCTCGAGCAATGCATCGATGGTGTCTTTCAGAAGTAAGCCGAACACAACCGCGGGAATGAATGCGAGCAGGATCTTGAAATAGAAATCCCAGGATTGAAAAAACCGCTTCCAGTACAGGACAACTACGGAGAGGATGGCTCCGAACTGGATTGCCACTGTGAACATCTTTGTAAAGGGATCGTCAGCTATGCCCATAAGGGATGACCCTATGATCATATGCCCCGTCGAAGAAACGGGCAAGAATTCTGTTATCCCCTCAATGACGGCAAGAATAATCGATTCGAATATTGACATGATATCTTAGATCCGGTATGAGACCGCGGCTGTAAGCTGGACTATTTTTATTTTGAGGGACGGTGCAGGATGGCATAGATCTCGATCACGAAGCCCGCCATAACGATCACAGGTCCGAGCGTTAGTCCAAGGAACCCAAAGCCGTGCTGCTCCTGGTCAAGCGACATGATGATAAAACCTATGACCAGGGCAATGATGCCGATGATCATCCACTGATAATTTTTCTTGCCGAAGGGAAGTTTATCCATAATTTCTGGTATCGTTCAATACAATTCTTCTAATGACATCCTCAGATATTTCCTGATCGAAAAATAGGTACTGAGAACCGCGACGAGCATGCCGATAATCAACAGGCCGGCGACTAACATCAGGAACTGTTCTTCGCTGTGAAGAACGGTGAGGTCCTGAATCTCTCTTTTCGCATAGTCTGACACGAGCCATATGATCACTGCAGCGATCGCCCCGCTCAGGCATCCATAGCCGGCCGCGCGGGCGAGGAAAGGACGCTGAATGAACCATCTTTTGGCTCCCACCAGTTGCATACTGCGTATCAGGAAACGCTGCGAGAAAAGCGCGATCCTCAGCGTGTTGTTGATCAACAGCACCACCGTGATCAGTAGTATCGCTATGAGGCCGGCGAGGATGAGGGCGATCTTTGTGACGTTCTCATTTACGGCCTCTATCAGACCCTCGACGTAAAACACCTGATACACTCCGTTCATTTTCTGGATCTCAGCCTTGATAGCCTCCATCTTTTCATCGGTATGGTATTGTGCGTCAATGCCGATCAGGTACGCATCCCTCAGCGGATTTTCTCCGAGGAAACTCGTGAAATCCTCACCCGTTTCGGCTATGAATTTTTTGGCGGCTTCTTCCCGGGAGACAAAAGCCAGGCTCTGATCGTCGTTTTGGGAGACATAGGGAAGGGCCAGTAGTTTATTCTTAATCTCCAGCCGCTGCGTTTCCGACACGTTGGACTTGAGATATACCTGCATCCGTATGTTTTGACGCACCTGTTTCTCAAGTTGTTTCGAATAGATCAGCAATATGCCGAACAGGCCCACCACGATAAGGGCGAGTGTGATGCTGATCACAACGCCTGTGGCCGGATATCCGCCAAGCTTCTTTTTACGGGTAGTCTTTTGCATCTCGCTTAAAGGGACAAATTTAGAAAAAAAAGGATACGCCCGTCATACAGGCTTCAGGTAAGGCGCAAAACAAAAGCCCCGGTATTTTCGATACCGGGGCTTTATTGATGTGAGCGTATTACTTTGAGTTTCTGTATTCTTTCAATTTCTTGAGAAGTTCGGCGTCGGTTATTGCCGATAATGGTCTGATCTGCTGATCGGCCTCCGGGAGCAAGTAGTAGTGATCCTTGTAAAAAAGAAATACTGTTCGCTTGTCATCCGCAAAGAACTCCATGATCTCATAGAGGTTTTTCTCGAAGGGACCATATAAAAACAGTTTGCCCTCCTTGAATTGATAATGAAAATTATACCGCCTGTTATCGCGATCAGTCTCGACGATCAGTCTCGAAGCCGCTGGCGTCAGTTCGGTCCCGTTGTCGAGGTTGGTGTTTCCTTCTTCAGAAGCATTCACCTCGTTATCAGGAGTAAAAACATCAAGAACAGGGCCTTCCGACTTTTCGCTTTTCTTCTCGCCGGGGGCGGCAAGCGGATCAGGCTTCTTTGCCAGCGAAGGCTTGCTGTGTTCCGTTCCGGCGGAAGTCTGATTCTTATCTTGTTCTGCAGGTTGTTCTTTTTTCACCGATGTCTCCTGCTGTTGGGGACTCGCATCCGGTATATTCTCGGATTGCGGAGGTTCTGCAGAAGGAATAGTTTCTTCGGTCTTGGTTTCCGTAGCGGGAATGGCGATCTGGTCCTGTTTCAAGAACCAGTATGCGGCACCTGCGATAATAATGGTTGCCAGGGTGCCGAGAAGTGCTTTTGTACCCAGGGCATTTCCAGCGCCGGTGGGAACAGCAACATTGTTCAGCATCGATTTCAATTCTGCGACACGCGCGTCCTTGATTCCCTGGATCAGGCGTTTTTGGAGCGCATATTCGTGCTGAAGGTCAGGATCGGCCTTGAGCTTCTGTTCAAACGCTGAGCGATCCTGATCGCTCATCTGGTTCGTGAGGTAATCGTCTAATAGTTCAAGGTCGCGTTCGTCTGCCATGTGCGTTAATCTAAAAAGTCCTGCTCAGAATATTGAGATTTCACTAAATCATCAAGCTTCTTTTTGCATTTGTATTTTTTTGTCTTGGCTGTATCGGTATTTGCGAAACCGAGCTTCTCGGCGATGTCCTGCATGGACATCTCTTCAAAATAATAATACATTAAGACCTTCTTGCATGTGTCACCCAACTGATCCATACAGCGGGCGATAATTTTTTCTTTTTCCGAAGTGTCCGTATCCATTGATACGGGCGAATCTTTCTCTTCGTTCGAGAGCCGCTTTTTCCTGTCCAGCTCTTTCCTCCACAGATTCTGACAGATACTGTAGATGTATGTGCTGATCTTGGACGTGAGCACCAGCTTGCCCGATCTGGCTTTTTGCCAGAAAACGATCAGTGCATCCTGGTATACGTCGCGCGCCTCGTCTTCAGTTCCACTATTGGTGATAACCAGTTTGGTCATCATCCGGTAGTACTTCTTGTACAGCAATTCCAGCGCCTTCTCGTCACCACCCTGGATCCGTTCGAAGATCTCCTTCTCATTCATGCTAGCGCTTGTCCTGTATACCATTGTTGCGGGGCTTTGTAACCACT
>CBFGXV010000044.1:0-9697 GCA_965652755.1 uncultured Chryseosolibacter sp.
GAGAGCGGAGGCGACGTAACGAAGACGCGTATTCAGAAATTGACGAAGTCATCCAATCCCAATGACAGGCACTACGCGACGGAATTGCTCCTTCATGCCCCCAGGGAAGAAGGTATTGCCTTCCTGATGGAGTTATTGAATGACTCTGAGCCGAAAGTGCGCATCACTGCCATGAAAACGGCGGCGAAGCGTTACAACCATGAAGTGATGCAGGCGCTCATCGAAAACCTGGCGAGCCCGGTATATAGTAATCAGGCAATGAATGCGCTCGTGCTCATTGGGCAGGAAACGTTGCAGTTACTCGAGACAGCTTTTTACCGGAGCGGACAGAACACTCAGGTGATGTTGAGGATACTTCAGGCGATGGGCCGGATCGGAGGGCAGCGTGCAAAAGAACAACTCTGGAACAAAATTGATTACCCCAACAAGATGGTGGTGTCTCAGGTGCTTTTGTCTCTCGGTGAATGTGGGTTCAAGGCAGGCCCGCTCCAGGCGACGCGCATCCGTTATGCCATTGAAGCGGATATCGCCGACATCCGCTGGAATCTCAGCGCCATACAGGAGATCGATGACGACGGGTTTAACGATCAGGTCAAAACAAGTCTCCGCTGGGAAGTGCAGAATGACATCGAACACATTTACATGCTGTTGGCGATGTTGTACGACACACGATCAATTCAGCTTGTCAAGGAGAACATCGACAGCGGAACGACGGATAGTATTACTTACGCGGTGGAATTGCTGGACGTGTTCCTCGCTGATCAGCTGAAGCAACGCGTGATTCCGGTACTGGATGACCTCTCCGATACTGAAAGGATCAGTCGCCTGGATAACTTTTTTCCCCGCGTCAGGGTGGATTCCAAATTGGTACTCAAGTTCATTATCAACCGGGACTTCACTCAATCCAACCGGTGGACGAAGGCTTGCGTTATATTTCAGATCGGCATGCAGCGCATCGAGGATTTTAAACTCGATCTGATCGCGCAGCTTTTCAACCCCGACGCATTTATCAAGGAAGTTTCGGCATGGGCCCTCTTCCAGATGAATCCGGATGAGTATCACAAGAATGTGAGGAGGCTGGGGGATTATCAGCGCAGAGAACTCGATGATCTCATTATTCATTCCAGGAAGATGACGCGGTTTGAAAAAGTTTTGTTCTTCCAGAAAATATCCGTGTTCGAAAATATTCCCGGTATTACATTGTCCTACCTTGCGGATATCAGCGAGGAGATCCGCATGAATGCGCAGGAAACCCTTGTTCTCGACGAAAGATCAAATGCCTGCTTTTATGTCATTGTAGCCGGCACGATCCACTTTTATCAGCGCGGAGAATACATGTCGGAGTTTAGCCAGGGCCAATTCATCGGAGAGATGCTCGGTCTGCCTAATTTCGTGAACACCAATATTCTCATCGCTCAATCTGACGTCGTGATCCTGAAACTCAACAAGGATCAGTTTTACGAACTCTTGTCAGATAACGTACGACTCGCGGACAAGATCCTGGAATTCATTTAATATGACGCGTTCAAAAAAAGTTTTCGCGGGTTTTGCATTTGTGTTCTTTCTGTTTCTGGTCTTCGTCGTGTACGACATCAGCACCCGAACGACATTTCCCGGATCCGAGTACAAGGAAAGGCCGGTTGATTCTGTTCAGGATTCAGTCCGCGCCGATTCTACCGGGCAATAGAGCGTTGTCCCGACAGGATTTTTCCTCGATACGAGGTCGTTTTTGAAAAATTTATCGGCCGATTTGATGTCTCGGCCGCGAAAATTTCCATCAGCCGATCCGCAGATTGAGATCTTGACGTGATCAGGTATCTTGGATCAAGATTAAAGCCAACTATAGACAATGATATCCCCCTGGTCCAGGACCCGGGGGATTTTCATTTACACGGGTATCCGGGTAGTTGCGTGTTGAACGCGTCAAACTTCGGGGGCTGAATAGCTACGGCTTCCTTCGGCGTTCTTTTCGGATTTCGTAGATTTGCGTACCTTTTAAGATGCGAAAACCCGCCTGCGCCTTTTTAACTTTTTTTGTGCTTGTCACCATCGCGTTCAATGCTTGTGTCTCTCACGATTTTCCGGAGTATGTCTGTGATCAGGAATATTCTTTTGTCGGTGAAATAAGACCAATCATTGAAACAAAGTGCGCAATTTCCGGTTGTCACAACGGCGATATGGGAAACGATCTCAACTGGAATAACTTCGCTGCCTTTCACGCGCGCGCAGCAAGCGGCGAGGTAAAGTTCAGGGTCACCAAGGGCATCATGCCTCCCTCGAACAGTCACGGCGGCCCGCTGACCCAGGAACAGATTGATGCGATAGCCTGCTGGAGCGACCAGGGAGCGTTAAATAATTAATAATGATAAAGTCAGAATCGTTATCGCCACGGCCCGGGCCCAACCTCATGCACGGCGTTCTGGTTGTGCTGTGCATTCTTGTCGTGAATGTTGCGACGGCCCAGGAGGACCTGTTGAAGGAGCTTGAGGAAAATCAGCCGGAGGGAACGGACTATTCCTTTCAGACATTCAAGGGTACACGATTGGTGAACGGACATTCGGTTGAAACGAAGTCCGGATCGGAGCTCGAATTTATTTTCGCCCACCGGTTCGGTCCCATAAATGGTGGCCTTTACGAGCTGTTCGGACTGGATGAAGCCTTCGTGCGTCTCGGTCTCGATTATGGGATCACTGATAAACTGAGTGCGAGCATCGGACGGAACTCTGTGGACAAAACCCTGGACGGGTACCTGAAGTACCGCATCGCGCGTCAACATCGCGGCGCCAGTAATTTTCCAGTTACGATCACGGGCCTGGCCGGTACCGCGTACAAAGCTTCGCCAAAAAATGATCAACTACCCGATGGATTTACCACCGTTGACAGGCTCGCATACGTAGCGCAGGCATTGATCGCCCGAAAGTTCAGTTCGCGCCTTTCCCTGCAGATCGCGCCCACGTTTGTCCACAAGAACGCCGTCGATCAGCGATTCGAAGACAATGACCAGTTCGCACTCGGCATGGGCGGGCGTTTCAAAGTCACAAAAAGTGTCGCTCTTACCGGTGAATACTATTACCGGCTGAAAGTTCCGGAAGCAAATCCCTCGTACAATACGCTGGGCTTTGGAGTCGATATTGAAACAGGCGGGCATGTTTTCCAGCTTGTATTTACCAACACCAGCGGATTGACCGAACGCGCCTTCATCACCGAAACCGAAGGCGACTTCAGCGATGGCGACATCCACTTTGGCTTTAATGTCACCCGCGCATTTCGGCTCAAGCGAAAAAAGTAGAATGATACTTGCAAAACACTTGTGGTTGTTTACATTTAACCCCCTTTGAAGCAAGCCCACGAAATTGTTACTAGCCGCCATCATTGCCTACCTGATCCTGACGATACTCGTTGGATTCTGGGCATCGCGCAGGGTGACAACCTCCAGTGATTACATACTTGCCGGACGCAGTCTTCCGCTGTGGCTGGGAGCCTCGGCGATGTTTGCCACGTGGTTTGGATCGGAAACGGTTTTTGGTGCTTCCTCGGAATTTCTGCAGCACGGATTGTACGGCGTTATCGAAGACCCCTTTGGCGCGGCGCTATGCCTTTTTATTTTCGGAATGTTTTTCGCCCGCAAGCTCTATGACCTGAGGCTGCTTACACTGGGCGATTTTTTCAAGATCAGGTTCGGGCGCTCCACGGAACTCGTCGCCAGTGTTTTCCTCGCCCCGCCATACCTCGGATACATCGCCGCCCAACTGGTAGCCATGGGGTTGATCCTGAATGTTGTCGCAGGCGTTGGTACAGACGAGGGTATTGTTATCAGCGCAGTGGTGGTGACCCTATACACTTTTGTCGGAGGCATGTGGGCCATCACTGTCACAGACTTCATTCAAACTGTCATCATCATCGGAGGCCTCGTTGTCCTGGCGGTGTCACTCGGAATAGAAGCTGGAGGCGTTTCCAATGTGCTCTCGTCCGTGCCGCGCGAGAACTTCAGGTTTCTGCCTGCGCCTGATCTTCGCGAAGTGGTTGCGTACATCGCCGCATGGGCGGTACTGGGGCTTGGCTCCATTCCGTCACAGGATGTTTTCCAGCGATCCATGTCATCCAAATCGTCTGGTGTCGCTGTCCGGTCCTGTTACATCGCGGGAATCCTTTATCTCAGTGTGGCGATGCTTCCTTTGTTCATTAGCCTTTGCATCAAACAACTGTATCCCGGACAGATCACCGGTGATACACAACTGGTCCTGCCGAACATGGTGATAGCCCATATGGGTATGCCTGTCCAGATACTTTTCTTCGGATCCCTGCTTTCCGCGATCATGAGTACAACGAGCTCCGCCATCCTGGCGCCGGCCTCGATCCTTTCGGAAAATTTTATCAGACCTTTGGCGAAACACCGGTTAACAGACAGACAATTATTGTTGCTTACGAGGATCGGCGTGTTGATATTCAGCTTCTTCGCTACAGTGATGGCAACGATGAGGAGCAATATTTACGAACTGGTAGGGGAATCATCTATTCTGAGTCTGGTCTCACTTTTTGCTCCGTTGACCCTGGGCTTGTATTGGAAAAGAGCCAGCAGCACAGGTGCATTGCTGTCGATGGTGTTAGGTATCCTCAGTTGGATTATCTTTGAGCTTTACGAAACCACCTGGCCCAGTCTCGTTCCCGCAACGCTTATCAGCACTGGCGCGATGATCGCGGGCAGTTATTTGTGGCCAGATAATAAAAAATCATGATCAGGATAGAACTCAATCGATTGAATGACGCTTTTCATTTTTCGGCTTCGAACGAAAACGGAAACACTGTGCAATTAGATGCCTCGCCGGATATCGGCGGGACCAACCAGGGCATGCGTCCCATGCAGATGTTGCTCGCTGCGATGGGGGGCTGTAGCGCCATTGATATTATCAATATCCTGAAAAAACAAAGACAAGATCTCAAAGATCTCAAGATCACCGTTACGGGTGAGCGGGAGACAGGTGTCACCCCGTCTCTCTACCAGTCAGTTCACGCCCATTTCCGGTTCTTCGGAGATCTGGATCCCGACAAAGTGGAAAAGGCCATCAACCTTTCAATTGAAAAATATTGCTCGGTCTCGCGAACGCTCGAAAAGGCAGGCGCGGTTATCACGCACACGTTTGAGATCCTACCGGCAAGTCAACAACCATAAAACGAATCCTGAGTACATGAGCTTCACGACTAACGAAGAATCATCCTGGGAAGGAGCGGAATATTCCGAGACCGATGCTATCCGCGGTCAGGCCGGACGCACGCCTTTCCGGGAACATTCCGTGCCATTATATCTTACTTCCAGTTTTGTATTCGAAAGTGCCGAGCAGGCGAGGGCCATGTTCGCAGATGAAATCCCGGGCAATATCTACAGCCGGTATTCGAATCCGAATACGAATGAATTTGTTGAAAAACTCTGTGGGCTGGAAGGCACCGAAGATGGGATTGCCACAGCCTCCGGCATGGCCGCGATGTATTGCAGCATGGCGGCGCTTCTCAAGTCCGGAGATCACGTGCTGGCGTGTCGTTCTGTGTTCGGGTCGACACATCAGATACTGAACACGATCTTTCCGCGGTTCGGAATTTCGCACAGCTACGCCGATGTCAATGCGCCGGAAACCTGGGAGGAGAAGATCCTTCCAAACACGCGGATGATCTTTGTCGAGACACCATCCAACCCGGCGTTGGACCTCATTGACCTGGAATGGCTGGGCAAACTCGCGGCAAAGAAAAATGTGATCCTCAATGTGGACAATTGTTTTGCTACACCTTACCTGCAGAATCCTGCGAGGTGGGGCGCGCACATCGTAACACATTCGGCGACGAAATTCATCGACGGACAGGGGCGTGTTCTGGGAGGCGCAGTCCTTGGGACTAAAGAATTGATCAAGGAGGTAAAATTTTTCGCGCGCCACACCGGACCTTCAATGTCCCCCTTCAACGCCTGGATACTTTCAAAGAGCCTGGAAACGCTGGCCGTCAGAATGGATCGCCATTGTCAGAATGCCTTTGAGATCGCCCGCTATCTTGAGAACCATCCGCAGGTTGTAAACGTTAAGTATCCGATGCTGCCGTCACATCCGCATTTTCATCTGGCTAAGAAACAAATGCGTCTTGGCGGAGGCCTTGTAACCTTCGAGGTGAAGGGCGGGTTGGAGCAGGGGAGGAACTTCCTTGATAACCTGGAACTGATCTCGCACACTCCTAACCTTGGTGATACACGCACAATTGCCATTCACCCCGCATCAACAACCCATTCGAAGCTGACAGATGAGGAGCGTGCAGCGGTTGGCATCACGCCGGGTCTCATCAGGATCTCGGCGGGTCTGGAAAATATCCAGGACATTATGCGCGATATCGACATGGCAATCACAAAGAAGTAGTTGCCTTTTCGGAGTATAGAACATTAACCAGTCCACAGTGTCGCCTATGAACAAGTTAGGCCCGGAAGAGCTTCAACGCTACAGCAGACATCTTGTGTTGAACGACTTTGGCATGGACAATCAGCTAAAGCTGCGCAATGCAAAGGTTCTCGTCGTGGGTGCCGGTGGCCTTGGGTGTCCGGTTCTGCTCTACCTCGCTGCAGCCGGTGTAGGTACATTGGGCATCATTGACGGCGACGTATTGGAGATCTCAAACCTGCAGCGACAGATCCTCTATTCGATGAGCGACATCGGGTCCAGGAAAGCGGAAGCCGCCGCTGCGAGGATTGCTGCTTTTAATCCGCTCGTCAAAACCCGGGTGTTCACTGAAAGACTGACATCGCACAACGCGATGAACATTATCGGGGAATTTGATGTAGTAGTTGACGGGACCGATAATTTCCCGACGCGGTATCTTATCAATGACGCCTGTGTATTATCCGGGAAACCATTTGTCTATGGGTCGATCCTTCAGTACGAAGGACAGGCGGCAGTTTTTAATTACAAAGATCACAACGGTGTGGTCAGCCCGAATTATCGCGATCTCTTTCAGGAACCCCCCGGACCGGCAACTGTTCCCAATTGTGAGCAGGCAGGTGTACTCGGGGTCTTGCCAGGACTGATCGGATGTATTCAGGCGAACGAAGTCATAAAGATCATCACGGGTATAGGGGAACCGCTGTCAGGCAAATTATTGATCCTGGACAGCGCTACCATGCAGCAGACCATTATCCGGCTCAACGATCATGGTATGCGCGGGAGCATCAAAGGCCTCATCGATTATGAAGATTTTTGTGGCATAAGTGCCGGGAAAAACAAATCTTTGGAAGATAAAATACTCTCCATGAAAGAAGTCACTGTACAGGAACTGAAAAAGCTGATGGATTCAAATGCGGATTTTCAACTCATCGATGTCCGCGAGCCACATGAGTATGACATCTGTAATCTGAATGGCGAGCTTATCCCCATGTCGGACATTCCCAGCAGCGTAGACAAGATCGCGCGGGATAAACAGGTGGTTATTCATTGCCGAAGCGGCAAGCGCAGCGGAGATATGCTGTTGTGGCTGGAAAAAAATCACGGGTTCACCAACCTCTATAACTTAAAGGGCGGCGTACTTGCCTGGGCACGTGATATCGATCCTGAGTTCCCTACGTACTGACCCGGGCAAATCACTCCTGCTCATAAAAGCTTTTTGACCGCTATCGCCGCAACAGATTCTCCAATGGATAAGGAGGACGTCGCGGCGGGGGATGGGGCGTTGCAGACATTGACAACCTTTTCTTCTTCATAGATCAGAAAGTCATCGACCAGTCCGCCTGTGCGGTCGCACGCCTGGGCTCTCACGCCTGCGCCACCTTCGACCAGATCTTTTTCCCGGATGTCGGGAATTAATTTCTGAAGCGCCTTCGTGAAAGCTGTCTTCGAAAATGATCTGTACATTTCACCCAGACCTGTCTTCCAATACCGGCTTGCTACTTTCTGAAAGCCCGGCCATCTCAGCGTCTCTGTCAGCTCGGCAATGTTGATATCGGTTTTGCGATAGCCCTCCCGGCTGAAGGCGAGCACCGCGTTGGGCCCGGCCTCAACACCTCCCCGCATCATCCTCGTGAAATGGACGCCGAGAAAGGGAAAATTAGGATCGGGTACAGGATAGATCAGATTTTTTACAAGATGTTCCCGCTCCGGCCGGAGCTTGTAATACTCTCCCCGGAAGGGGATGATCTTTATATCGATATTGTCCGACGCAAGCCGGGCGATCTTATCCGAATAGAGCCCGCCACAATTGATCAATAACCTTGCGCTGTATGTTGTCTTCGTGGTCTCTACAGTTACCTGTTGGCCGGACGTCACAACCTTGATCACTTTCTCACCCAGGACTATTTCACCACCCAGAAGACGGATCTGTTCACCATATTTTTCGGCAACGACCTTGTAATCCACGATGCCAGTCTGCGGGACGAAAAAGCCCGCTACTCCATGTACGTGTGGCTCGTATTCCAGCAGCTGTTCCGCACGAAGCATGCGAAGGCCAGCCAGTCCGTTCTGTTGTCCGCGCTGATAAAGATTATCAAGCAGGGGCAATTCTTTTTCCTCCGTAGCGACGACAATTTTCCCACACAGCTCAAACGGTATCCCGTGCCGCCTGCAAAAATCGACGAGCAGGTCGTATCCATGAATGCAGTTTCTGGCCTTCAGACTTCCCGGTTTGTAATACAACCCTGAGTGGATCACCCCGCTGTTGTTCCCGGTCTGGTGTTTGGCTAACTGGCTCTCTTTTTCGACAAGCAGAACCTTCAGCGATGGATTTTCCTGAAGTGTTTTAAGAGCAGTGGCCAGCCCGACAATTCCCCCACCGACGATAATGACATCCTTTTGCACCGATTGTAAAGTTTGTCACGAAAGTACTTCTTAAACCAAAAATAACCATCAGCGAAAAGATGAAACGTTTAGGGTGCCCTGGCAAGTCTGTCTGTTTCGAACCTCAAGCTCGTACGGGCCTTACCCGAACGTTGAGGTTTTGCTCGACCACGACAAAATGATTCGGAGGAATGGCAGTCCAGTAATTCTCCTCCGTGAGTTTTTCCGACACGACAAGTACCGCCTCGTCGTCATCGTGGGGAGCCGCCAGATAACTGATACCGTCCTCGACCACGTATCGCCCGCCTTCCGAATGATAAAGCGTGAGCGGTTCCTGTGCGGGGTCGGTCACATACCTTGTACCTACGAAGAATGTTCCGTTTGTCACCATCATGTTGAGGTAGGCCGGCTCTGCGATCCCGGAGTCTTTCATCATGTTCTTCAGATCCGCAAAGGTCCTTTCAAACGCGGTCATGATTGATTCGGGGGTGACTTCTGTGTCGGGGCCTGAAAAAAGGTGGTTTAACAGGTAGGCGAACAGATGTTCGGAGTCCGTCTGGCCTTTGATCCAGTTATACAGCTCATCGGACAGGGGCTCACGCAGCCTGCGTTTGATTCGTGAAAAATTTTCAACACCCCCGTTATGCATCATCAGGAGGTTCTTGTATTGAAACGGATGGCAATTGCTTTCCGACACTTCTCCCACGCTGGCCGCGCGGACGTGAGCTATAAAACATTCCGTCCGGATCTTCGGCGCCAGATTGCGCAGGTTTCGATTGCTCCACGCGGGGTGGACGGAGACAAAGGTCACTGGTTCGGCGTGTAATTCAGGGACATACCATCCGATACCAAACCCATCCCCATTGAGAGGTTCCTCGATTTCGCGGGCGTTGATGCTCTGGTTG
>CBFGXV010000045.1:0-9684 GCA_965652755.1 uncultured Chryseosolibacter sp.
GAAGTTGACGATCCTCGACCGGTTATACGATCAGGCAATTAATACTTATAAAAGTGACACGGCAGCCGTTCGTGCGATTACAAAAGACAGGAACGCAACAACCGAACTTGCGGCGATGACTGTCGTGGCGAACGCCTTGCTCAACCTGGATGAGGTGGTGATGAAGGAATAGCCGGCAGGCACTGGCACGTTCGGAATCTCCATCATACATTGAAAGATTTTCGCGTATCGATATGAACGAATTCAACCTGGAAAACCTCCAACAGATCTCGCGCCGTCATTTCCTGATGGAAAGCGCAGCTAGCCTTGGCGCCGTGGCCTTTGCAGGTATGATGGGAGGCTGCGGGTCAGGTCAACCGAAAGAGGTTCGGAAGGTTGTCGATGCCATGGCTCCGCGCGCTCCGCACTTTCCCGCAAAGGCAAAGCGCGTGATCTACCTGCACATGGCCGGAGCGCCATCTCAGCTTGAGCTCTTCGATTACAAGCCGGAACTTCAAAAACTGAATAATAAGTTCTGTCCGCCATCTCTTCTCGAAGGCAAGCGATTCGCATTTATCCGTGGAGTGCCGCGCATGCTCGGACCACAGGCAGATTTCAGGCAACGGGGACAATCGGGAGCGTACATCTCCGATCACCTCCCGCACTTCGCACAGTTGGCGGACGAAGTCTCTTTCCTGAAAGCAGTATATACAGATCAGTTTAACCACGCACCCGCGCAGCTCTTCGTTCACACCGGCGGACCCCGGCTCGGAAGGCCGAGTATGGGCTCGTGGATAACGTATGGGCTAGGCACTGAAAACAGCAACCTGCCCGGCTTCGTCGTGCTTACTTCGGGAGGCAAGACTCCCGATGCGGGAAAGAGCGTATGGGGAAGCGGTTTTCTTCCCTCTGTCTATCAAGGTGTACAATGCAGATCTGAAGGCGAGCCGGTGCTCTACCTCTCAGACCCGGAAGGTGTCAGCCGCGATCTGAAAAGAAAAACCATCGATGCCATCAATGCCGTCAACCAGGAACATTACAATGACCTGAACGACCCGGAAACGCTCACACGCATGGCGCAGTATGAAATGGCATACCGGATGCAGATGTCTGTTCCCGAAGTAATGAACATCAACAACGAACCGGAATATATTCATCAATTGTACGGCACTACACCGGGCAAGGCATCGTTCGCGAACAACTGCCTGCTCGCGCGGAAACTTGTAGAGCAGGGTGTTCGCTTCGTGCAACTGTTCGACTGGGGATGGGATAGCCATGGTATTGTTGAAAGCGATGCGCTGGAAATCGGTTTTAGAAACAAATGCCGGGAAGTCGACCGCCCGATGAGTGCTTTACTCCTCGACCTGAAACAACGCGGGCTACTGGACGAAACGCTCGTAGTTTGGGGAGGTGAATTCGGACGGACTCCCATGCAGGAAAACAGGGAGGGCAAAACGAACCCCTATCTCGGACGCGATCACCATGTGGAGGCATTTACATTGTGGATGGCAGGCGGCGGTATCAAGAAAGGTATGAGTTGGGGAGAGACCGATGAGATCGGATATTATCCCGTCAGCGGAAAAGTTTCGCTTCACGATGTTCAGGCTACAATCCTCAACCAGTTGGGGCTCGATCACGAAAAACATACTTTCCAGTTTCAGGGACGCCCATTCCGTTTGACGGATGTGGCGGGAAAAGTTATCCAGGAGATTGTTGCATGAGATCGGGAATGACTCGCCGATGTTTCTTCAGCCCGATTTTATTTCGAAACCCGGGTTTATCTATTAAGTATTATTTTAACGTTTGAATTACCCCACGATGTTATCACGACGACATTTCCTTACTATTTCTGCAGCGGCCGGTACGCAGGCTGTGTTCAACAGCCTTGACGGGTGGGCAAAGCCATTGAGAGCGACTCATCAGACGGGTTACAAGTTATTGATCTTCGCTACTAACTGGGGATATACCGGAAGCTGGGAGGAATTTGCATCAAGCATAAAACAACTTGGATACGATGGCGCAGAGCTGTGGTTTCCGTCGGATGCGGGGCAGCGCAACGAGATCTACACAGCTTTCAAAAAGCATGGGCTGCAGATGGGCTTCCTGGTCGGCAGCGGCGACCGCGATTTTCAAAAACACTTCGCGCAATTTAAGGCGAGTCTTGAAGGGGCTGTCTCGCAGAAACCGGTCTACATCAACTGTCACTCCGGACGCGACCATTTTACCTTTGAACAAAACCGGAAGTTTATTGAACTAACCACCGCTGTTTCACGGAAGTCAGGCGTCCCTGTTTATCACGAAACGCATAGATCGCGGATATTGTACTCCGCACCTGTCGCGCGACAGTACATGGAAGCGATGCCGGATCTCAGGATTACATTTGATGTTTCACATTGGTGCAACGTCCACGAGTCCCTGCTGGACGATCAACAGGAAACGCTCTCGAAGACATTACAGCGTGTGGACCATATCCACGCACGCATCGGTCATCCGGAAGGGCCGCAGGTGAACGATCCGCGCGCTCCTGAATGGAAGGACGCCGTTGACGCGCACTTTGCGTGGTGGGATACCGTTGTGTCGGAGAAAAAACAAAAGGGCAGGCTGATGACATTCCTGACGGAGTTCGGACCGGTAGACTATCTTCCCGCATTGCCCTATACCCGCCAGCCCGTAGCCGATCAGTGGCAAATAAACAAACATATGTTGGACACCTTACGCACGCGATACAGCTGACATGGATTTTATCACCACTTTTTTGGGAAGGTTTCATCCTTTGCTGGTTCATCTTCCGATTGGTATTCTCTTTCTGGCATTTCTTTTCGAATGCCTGTCTTTTAAGGACAGCTATAAAGGGCTGAGAAAGGCTGTCCAGCCATCGCTCTTCTGGGGACTTGCCTTTAGCATCGCAGCCGGGGTCACGGGCTTTTTCCTGCGGCAGGAGGGAGGTTACGAAGAAGCTATTGCCGACCGCCACCAGAATTTCGGTATCGCTACGGCAGTGCTGTGCCTGATCGTGTATGTCTTGCGTCCGAAAGTAAAATACTGGGTGGACCGTCCACGCTCGAGAAAATTCATACAGCTCGCACTCTTTGTGCCCCTGATGTTGTCCTTGTTCATTACAGGACACTGGGGTGGCTCTCTGACACATGGAGAAGATTATCTCTTCGCCGCTATTACATTGAACACCGGTGAAGAAAAAGACCCCGCTGAAAAGATCCGGGCTATTGCGAATGTGGATGATGCCGCCCTTTACAAAGATGTGATCCAACCCATCCTTGAGGCGCGGTGTTATGATTGTCACAGCTCCAGCAAACAAAAAGGAGATCTCCGACTGGATAAAGAGGAATTTATAATGCGAGGCGGAAAGAACGGACTGGTGATAAAGGACGGCCCTGTTGACTCGAGCTCTCTCTACAAGCGTTTGATCCTTCCCCTCGAGGACGAAGATCATATGCCGCCGAATGAAAAGCCGCAGCTGTCCTCATCGGAAATTGCACTGATCCAATATTGGATCGAGGATCACGCGGATTTCACAAAACCTGTGAGCGAATTTAAAAATGAAGAGAAGATTGCTACGATAATCAGAAGCCTTCAGGAGGCCCCTCAGGAAACATGGTTACCCGTTGGATCCGTCAGCGAAGCAAATGAAAAATCGCTGCGAAGGTTGAACGAGCTGGGCATTAATCCCATGCCGCTTTCCGAGGGAAATAATTTTCTGATGATATCCTTCTCCGGGCGCAGGCAGATCACCGGCGAACAACTGGAGGCACTGCGTGGGATTGAAGAACAATTGGTTTGGCTGAACCTTGGGCACACCGCGGTTACGGATCAGCAGATGGATGCCATCGCGCGACTGAAAAACCTTCGCGTCTTGTACCTGAACAATACGCAGATCACGGATGCCGGTGTCGAAAAACTTTCACCCCTTTCGGAGTTGCGGTGGCTGAGTCTCGTGGGAACAAAAGCCTCTGATAAGTCCATTGACACCTTTATCCGGATGAAGAACCTCAGCACGCTATTCCTTTATCAGTCGGAATTCAGCCAATCAGGGATCAGAAAGCTGGTTGAAACCCAGAAGGAACTCAAGATTGATACGGGAAACTACAGACTTGAGAAGCTGCCTTCGGATACCATCGTGTACAAGAAGGTCTCTCTGAAGTAGGACATCACACCCATGACGCTGATGCCCGACAGTCACTCTTATTCCCTATGTAACGCGTTCGCCCTGACTGATACTGATCGGTAATCTGTATAAGCGCCGGGTCAGTGATCACCTTACGGCGAATTCCCCGCGCCCGATCATATAGTCATCGGTGTAGATCTCAAGCGCGTAAGCGCCCTCTGCATACTCGGAACCCTTGTCGTAAAGAAACGTCAGCTTCTGGCGGGTATTGTCAAATAATACTTCCTGCGCGGCAGTATAAAATTCCTCCTTGCCGTTAAAAATGAATGTGCCGGATCCGCGCGCAACATCGAACAACACCTGGCCGTTCTCGTCGATGATCCGGATCATGATCTTCTTTCCCTCGATGGGGGCGACGCTATTCTCTGCGAGGTTGAAATCAACCTTCAGTTGCTCGATCTGCCTGCTTCTGAAAGGCGAGGTGCGTTCCTTTCCACGGTCATTCAATGAGACGATGCGAATGTTTTCCGCCTTCAGCTGCGAGGCAATGGCCACCTTCGTCGCCAGTTCTTCTTTAGACTGACTCAGTCGGTTTAATGAATCACCCAGTCGGTTTTGCTGGGTCTTTAAAGACCTGTTTTCCGTCAGCAACTCTTTGTTGACCGTCTGAAGTTTCGCGATCTCCTCATCCTTGTTCTTTAACAGCAGCTCGTAACCTTCCACGCGGTCCTTCAGCGCTTTGATCTCTTTTCCTGTGGCGCGTTTGTTTCTGCGCAGCTCTTCTTCGATCTCAGATTTCGCCTGCTGCAGATCAGTAACGTCGCCTCCCAGTTTTGTCACCTGCGCGATCTTTTCATCCAGCTCGGTGTTTATCTCCGTCAACCGCTGCATGGTAGTGGCCAGCTCTTCCTCGGTGGTGATCAACTGGGTTCTCACTTCCTGTTTTTCCTTCGTGTCGAGATAGATCTTGATTGCCTGAATAATGATCACGATCGCCATGAATGCTATGATCACGGGCACTTTATTGTTTCTTCTCGGCGAAGGTTCGGGAGCCGGATTTTCGGTATTGTCTGTCATATCAGGTGCGTGTCGGTCAGGTTTTGTATGGAATCGGAGCAAACGCGATGCCCGCAAAAATAGGGCATTAATCACTGTATTTCAACTCTTAAACCTGTAAGATAACGTGTTGTTTGTTCAATGATGGATCAAAGAAAACGATCCCACACCGGAACAGGTCCGCGGAACCATACACGAGGCGATTGCTTTTAATGACCTTCCACGCCCGTTCCATTTCCCTGGAGTGGTGGATATCATCGATGATGAGCACGCTTTTTTCATGAACTTTTTTCAACAACCATTCGAAGTATTGTATCGTAGGTTCGTATTGGTGGTTGGCGTCCATAAACGCCAGATCAACGCGCCGGACCCGGTGCAGGAACAACGGCAGCGTCCGATTGATGTTTCCTGTGATGAGTTCGATGTTCTGCTTTGAAGCAAATTCGAACGTCAGAGCGGCTATGTCGGCAATGGCCGGCGAACCTTCGAATGTTGTGACCGTCGCATCGGCTTTCTCCGCAAGGTAAAGCGTGTTGATACCAAAAGAGGTCCCAAGCTCAACGATACACGTGGACCCGAAATAGTGCGCGAGCCTGCAGAAGATTCCCGAATAACGCGGCGGGCTCAGGCTTGTTCTTGCGATGCTTGCGATCTGTCTGCGTCTCGGCTTGCGGTCTTTGCCTGAGCCAAGGTCGCGCACTGAGATGATCCGGCGATCGTGGCGCAATTTCTCGCGAAGCGATTCAATGTGAGCAAACTCGCGTCCGCGCACCGCTGGCTTGATCTGTTTTGTATAAATGTCAAAAAAGAACGGCGAGTGGAGTGAATGTTCATCGACAGCCTCCAGCCAATAGGAAATAAATGATTTGATTCTGAAAAGATGGGCAGTCACTGATTCAGTTCATGCGGAGCGGAGCGATCATCGTAAACTCAGGAATATTTACCTGCATCTTCGTTCCATCCACCACACGTTCCATCAGATATGTTCCTGACATTTTACCGATGCCGGACTTGAGGTTGCATCCCGAAACATATTGATGAGTTTGTCCGGGTTCGATCACGGGCTGCTGACCAACAACTCCCTCACCTTCGACCTCTCTCATGCTGAATCCCGCATCGTAAATATGCCAATGCCTGCGCATGAGCTGAATGGTGTTCTCACTTTGATTCTCTATGGTGATACGGTATGTAAATACAAAATGGTATTGCGTCGGACTGGAATACGCCGGCTGGTATTCTGTCTCCACTGTCACCTTTATGCCTTGTGTGATCTCCGTTACCATTTGTTCAAAAATATTAATTTTTTACAATTTCATCCGTCAATCTCCAAACTTCTTTCAAACAATTGAAAATCACATCGTTTAATATCATTCCCGGCCTTTTTTCCAGAATCTTTTCTCCCGCGGGAGCACCATTGACACTTTCACCGCTAAATTCACGACATGGAAGTCAAAATCGCCTCTACCTGGAAATCGCTGCTGTCGGAAGAATTTGATAAGCCATACTTCCGGGAACTGACCTCATTTGTGAGAGATGAGTACAAAACCCAGACCATCTACCCGCGCGGCCTGGATATTTTTAAAGCATTCGACAGATGCGATTTTGATAATGTAAAAGTCGTGATCATCGGCCAGGATCCATACCACGGACCCGGCCAGGCCAACGGACTTTGCTTTTCTGTATGCGACGGCATGCGCTTCCCTCCGTCACTGCTTAATATCTTTAAAGAGATCCGCGAGGACCTTGGTAAGCCCATTCCCACTTCGGGCGACCTCGAACGCTGGGCTAAGCAGGGGGTATTGTTGCTCAACGCCACCCTTACTGTAAAAGCCAACTCTCCTGGCTCTCACCAAAACAAGGGCTGGGAAACGTTTACCGACGCCGTCATCAAAAAGATCTCGGACGAAAAGGAAGGTATCGTCTTTTTGCTGTGGGGCGCTTATGCCCAGAAGAAAGGCGAGATCATCGACAGGAACAAACACCTCGTTCTCATGTCAGCCCACCCTTCACCGTTTTCAGCGGACCGGGGATTCTTCGGATGCAAACATTTCAGCAAGGCAAACGCCTATCTCAAGAGCAAGGGCAGGCAGGAGATAGACTGGTGAACAAAACTGCAGGTCACCCCGCTTCCGTCGACCGATCTATTCTATCAGTTTGAAGAAACGGTTCCACCTGATCTTGTCGAGAAAGTCCGCTTCCTTGTCTATAGAAAGCCAGATAAAGAACGCTTTGCCGACAATGTGATCTTCGGGGACAAATCCCCAATACCTTGAATCGAGGGAGTTGTGACGGTTGTCTCCCATCATGAAGTAATAGTTCTGTTTGAACGTATACTCGCTCATCTCCTTGCCATCGATGTAAAGCTTTCCGTTCTCGATCTTCACGTTCTCGTTGTGATCGTATTCCGCAATGGTGCTTCCATACATTGCAATCATTTTCTCGTCGAGGGTTATCGTCATCCCTTCTTTGGGGATTACGAGGGGCCCATAAAAGTCGCCGTTCCATGGAAATGCTTTTGAGTCGGGAAAAATATTCCCTTCCACCATTTTCTCTGTCCGCGCACCAAGGCCGTCAGCGCCATTGTAGGTGCCGACTTTCACTTCCTGTATAAAGTTCAGTTTCCGCAGCTCGTCCGCAACCTCCGGGGTGATGTGCATCTGATATACGACAGAATTCCCCGTTCTTCCCACCAGTTCCTGGTCATAGATCTTATAGCGTCGCAGGATCCTTTCATTGATCTCGGCGTTTGCAGTTACGATATAACTGTGCTGCATCAACGGGGGATTTTCTGAAGCTTCTCCGTTGACGTAGACCTGACGGGCAACTATGCGGATCGTATCACCTGCAATAGCGACACATCGCTTGATATAATTCGTTTTCAGATCGACAGGGTAGTCGATATTATCATTCAGATACAGGGGAGGCACATTGAAGACGACGACGTCGTTGCGCTTGACCCGGCTGATACCCGGCAGTCTGTATTGCGGTAGCTTAACAAGCTCGGAGTAGGAGGGGATGTCAGTGAACCAGATCTTCTGATGGGTGAGGGGTACCTGAAGTGGTGTGGTCGTTGTCCGGCTTCCGTAATGGAACTTGCTGACGAACAGGAAATCTCCCACGAGCAACGATTGCTCCATCGAGGGAGTGGGGATCGTGTAAGCCTCCATGATCAGCCATCGGATAAGGGTTGCAGCGATAACAGCGAACAGGATGGCATCGCCCCATTCTCTGAGTTTTGATTTCGGTTGTACTTCTTCCTCGTCTCTTTCCTTAGATTTCTTCCAAAACTGCCAGTTCATATAAAGCGTGTGGTATTTAAAGCTTGCAAATAAAAGGAAAATTACCCGTAATCCCGTAAACCAGGCTTATTACAGCGAACCAAAAGCACCCGCATTTTCAGCACAATCCTGCCAAAAAGCCCGGAACAAAGGCTCTCCATTTTGTTTTCAAAGGGATATGTCGCAGGAACAGGTCTATAATTTCAAAAAGTCGTCCATATTTAGAACCCCCTTTTTGTCCCTGATCCATTCGGCTACCATAACGGCGCCGAGGGCAAATCCCTCCCTGGTATGGGCAGTATGCTTGATCTCGATGTCATCGATCGCTGAAAAGTATTTAACGACGTGGGTGCCAGGAACCTCGTCGATGCGGAAGGACTGGATCGCAATCTCTTCCTTTCCGGGATCTGCCACTTTTGTCCATTTTTTCTTCCGCTGAAGATGCCGGATAACGCCCTCTGCCAGCGTGATGGCAGTGCCGCTCGGCGCGTCTTTTTTCTCCGCGTGATGTACTTCGTCAATGGTGACATCATAGGCGGGGAACTGATTGATCATACGCGCAAGGTGTTCGTTCAGTTTAAAAAAGAGGTTGACACCAAGGCTGTAATTGGAAGCGTAAAAAAAAGTCGATCCCTTCTCCTTTGTGAGATTCTCGATTTCCTCACGACGATCCAGCCACCCGGTCGTGCCGCACACGGTGGGAATCTTCCGCTCAATACATTTTCGTACATTTTGATAGGCCGCATCCGGATGCGAAAATTCGATTGCGACATCCGCCTTTATTGTATCCAGATCTCCCGTATTGTCAATGTCAATCTTTCCTGCGATGGTGTGGCCGCGTTCAAGTGCTATGCGTTCGATGGTCTTGCCCATCTTGCCATAACCTACCAACAAAATATTCATGCTGCGATTTTTTGCGGGAAGGTACAGTTAATTCCAAGTTTCTGAAAATTCAGCGATGACGGAATATTTGTTCCCGCGAGATGGATACGGTGGGAGATGCCCGATGCGTGTGTAAACAACACCCGGGAATTTATTTGAACTTCATCACCAGTGCCACTCCCATCGTCCGGCCGGCCATGTGATTCTCGTCGATCGATGGTTCGAGGCGCACCTGCAGTTTTGGATTAAGATCGAATTCTTTTAAATGGGCGTCGACGTGGGCGTCTACCATCTGAAGAAGATACATTCCACCCATCAGGATGATCATAAAGTCGCGCTCACGACGGGCTTTGTCAACAATGGTTC